>JBILEW010000102.1:0-13801 GCA_044351885.1 Bdellovibrionota bacterium | reverse complement strand
ACACCTTACAGGTGTGAAGCCCTTCCACTGGAACCCGAAGTTCGAACTCCTACGGGGTCGGAGTGATCAGGATAGTCAGGGTACCCGTGTAGGTTCCTGCTCTCCTGTTGTTCAAGATATCGTTTTTGGCGAACTCGACTCTGACACGAGCGTTCGTACCACCGTTCGGAGAACCGGTGCAGTCGAGGTCGTTCGACCAGCCGGTCTGGTCATTTATCTGCGCTGAGACACCGCCAGTAGTACCAACTTGAGCTTCGCCTGTGTCATTTCCAGACTCATCATTCCAGTACGCTGAATAATCAATTTCATCCGTAGTTCCCTCGTCGCAGTCACCACTAGTACACGTCACTTTAAAGGTGCTACTCGCTCCACTACCGGTCATAGTCACCCTGTAATCGTGGCTGCCTCCGGTCCACATGTTGGAGTAAACGCACACGTCATCGGAGTCACTTATCGTTGCGGCTGCGTTGTTAAGCCCGTACGTGTAGTTAAACGAGAGGTCGTCGATCTTGTGGATCTTCACCATCTCCGGCACTGTCAATGTGAGGTCCGTAGTACCCGACGAAGTATTTCCTTCGCTACCGTCAGTAGCAGCCCATGCATTGTGAGCCCCGACCATTCCCAAGAGCACCATCCCTATCGCTACGATCCTTGGATACGTTTTCATAAGCTTCCTTACACTATAATCGCTGAGCCTCTAATAATTCCTCATTCAGCATCCAAAGTGATGCTCAGCCCGACGGAGCCTATCGGGCTCTGTCCCTCTATTAGTGGTCTTCGCCTCAACTGGGATTTTTCTTTAGAAAAAATGAGGGTACCTAGGAGAAAAAACCAGTAGGAATCGAAAGATCAGACAGTTACGAGCTCACACCACTGATCGATAAGCCTGGGAATAGAATTCATCTCTTGACGTGCGGTAGAACGGCGCAGCGCCATTTCTTGACGCCCCCCAAGTACGCGAGCATCTTTTTTCGGCTGCTTCTCCGATCAGCTTTAGAGGCTACCTGCGAAGGTCAGCCGTTCATAGATAACTACTCTGTCTCGGTCTTTTCTTCAGAAATTCCCGCGCCGCACACCACATCACCAGCGTCGAGGATATATTCCGGAATCTCCTTGGTCGACCACTGAAGCTTGCAGCTATGGCGTGGACTCTCAATAGATAAGGTCTCACCCCCTGAGACCTCTATCTGAAAAGTCCCATCGGCTTCAGTAAATCCGTATCCTTTCGCCCCTCGAATCCGCTCGCGTGCGATAGGTTCGCCTGATTCGTCCACAACACGCCCCAGCAAAACGAACACCTTATCGACCTGCCATACCCGCTTCGCTACGTTCCCGGGGAAGAGCGTAACTTTATATTTCGCCACATCGTAATCGACGAGCGAGGACCCCTCTTGGGCCGCAAGGCTGATAGAGTATTCCCGATAGGGAGACAGAGAGACGAGGGCACGCGTATCCTTGGAAATAACACCCTGCCGCTGGCCATTCACAATCACATCGAAGCGATCGTTTTCCGAGAGCAGGTTACCCTGAACCTCTGCGACGAAGACCGCATCATTCCTGGGAGGTCTGGCGAGATCGATATCTCCCTTGTTCGACACGAAAATCGTACTCTCTGCATTTAAGCCGAGTGAAGTACGCGAGTCCCCATTTCGGGAACGGTTGTCCCGAACGAAGGTTCCAAGTGTGAGGTAATCGGCCTGAACGTTGCCCTGAACTGTAGATGTAAGGGTATCGATTTTTTGGCCGGATTGCTCAGTTCTACGCCCCTCCTCGAGCAACTGCATTCGAGCTCCCGACCCTGAGCCGAACGATTGAGAGTTGTAACTGAG
Source organism: Bdellovibrionota bacterium (assembly GCA_044351885.1). Taxonomy (GTDB): domain Bacteria; phylum Bdellovibrionota_C; class UBA2361; order UBA2361; family OMII01; genus OMII01. The sequence continues at coordinate 11,972 of JBILEW010000102.1, read as the reverse complement.
GCCTCCCAGCAGCAAAAACTCCTCTTGATCCCGTTGCCAACGTCGCAATATTTGCGAATTGAAGTTGAGTTGTGGCGAGATCCGGTAGCGATAGAAGAGCTGTACCGAGGTGTTCGCGCCGAACTCAGTATCGAAATATGCGCCTCGTAACACGAGGTTCGCGTTTTCAGATTCATAGATTTGATAGTCGGCCGTTGGCCCCTTTGCATAGTTAGTAGGAGCTGGATCGCCGATCTTGTTGTTCTGGACGTTGTACCGCACTGAAAGCGGCCCGAACTGACGCGATACAGAGAGAGATTTCGATCGCTGCGACTGAATGACGAGATCGACCGGTGCTCTCGCCAGTTGCGGCAGGAAACCCACACTATCCGGGATAGGGGTAGCCGCACCGGTTGCCGTTGGCTCGCCATCCGCATGCAAGATCCGCCCACTAATCGAAAAATCGAACGCCGTAAATCCCAGGCTCGCCTGGCGAGCGAGATCGCCCTCGTCGGAGGCTGCTGCGCCCACTCCGAATCGAAACACATCGTAGAAGCCATTGAGATCGGCGCTACCGATAGAGTCTTGGTCGGTTGCGGCCATCCCTAATCCAACATCGAAGAAATCAGATGCGCGCATCCTGATGCCTCCTTGCACAAGCGGCGTAGAGAGCACCTCCATAACATCACGAACCGCTCCTGCAGAAAAGAAAACTATTGGAGCAGAGCGACTAGCTAGGAACCCGGCCTTGGTAAAAAAGCGCTTGTCCCTCGTCTCGCGGCCGGCACTATCAGTAATTACGATATCCACTTCATACGACCCTTGTGGGAAGGAGGATGTGTCTACCTCCTGAAGGCCGAAGTCGAGCAACTGAACTGATAACAACTGCGAGTCTCGGTAAAATTGCACGGTAGAGCGCGAGGGGACGAAGATCTCCATCTTACTTCCCCGAGCGTTGTCGTTGTCTAAAAAGATATTTTGCGAGGTCTCGAACTGAACTCCTGCGAAACGGAGGGTCGGCGTGAATGTTTCCGACCTCATCTGCAAGAAGCCAGCCCGAGCATCGTAATCGTCGATAATCCTACCTAGCGTCGCCTCATTGAGTTGATAACCGTTGTCTTGAGTCAAAAATCCATTGGTGCGCAGGAAGGTATCCTCGTAACTAAGCAATCCCCTGTGCGTAAACGCGGTTGAGCTTCCTATCGTAGCGCTCTCCGTATCCTGCGAAACGACCATACCGAAGGTTTGCTGTGCAGAGACACCGGGCTCGGGGGATCCTATCCTTCTTCTCCAATCCAAAGACTTTGCCTCTAACAGCGAGGCATCGGGCTGGAACACTATCCGAAACGTACGCAGATCGTAAGAGACCGATCCGAGCCCTTCCACTATCCGAGTTTTTGGGATACGCCCGCTGAAAAGCTCGACGAGCTTACCCTTGTTGCCTTGATTCGATTGCAAGACTGCGTACTGCGCCACAGCATCCGCAGGGTCCTCGATCTCGAACCAGTCGTCCGTGTAAGAAGCGACCACTGCGCCCTGAAAATCATCCCCGACATATAGGTCGAACACCGTAGAATCGGTCTCTCCCTCTTCTTCTGGCACCTGGACCGTGATCGTCTCCTCGGTCGAAGAATCCTTGTCCGCAAGCGTCGCCTGATTCGCCCCCTCTGACTGCGCATCGGCTGTCGATACCTCTACGAGGAGGCACATCACCCCCAGGACAAGCAGACACACCACACGATTGAGAAGGTCGGACGAAGGTATCACGCTTTGTCTACCCTGGGAGGCTCGCTTCCGTTGCGTTCGGCTCTATAAACAATATATCCATGTCCCCAGCGCTACCGAACCGCCTTGAAAAAATAATACGATGCGTCAACGGCGCCGGGATGGTAACTGAGCGTCCGGAGTGCGCACGCCCGCCTTCGAATCGAACGCAACCGAGCTTTGCAAGGTCCTTGTTTTTTCGATAATCGAGTGCGATTCCTTGCTCCTCCTTCGATAGCTTGACCTCCGACGGACAGCTCACCCCTGAGGAGAACTGCACCTGCACATTTCCCCTGTTTGTCAGCGTCAATCCTGCGGAGTCTCTAGTTAGACTGATTTCTTTGACGAGCTTAGAAGGTTCGGAGAAAACCAGTAACCCTGCACCGGTAATGATACGCAGCGCTATCGCTCGGTCGCCGCGTTGAACCTTAGTTGACGTTTGTTCTGTAAACTCGCCTGCTTGAGGTAGCAGAGCTACTCTGTAGGCCTGCTCCTTCTCAGCTGGGATCTGCTTCAAGAGAAGGCGAATTGTGCGCTCTCCATTCGGACCCACCGAAAAGGTCTTCGGCGAGACGAGCAGACCGTCTGCCGGTTCATATTCCATCGGCTCAACGGAGAGATCGACCACCTTCTCAACCTTCACGGTGACATACAGAGGGAATTCTGCAGAGTTCGTCACCGTAACGTTCTTGACCGGCCGCTCCGTACCCTTAAACGTTATCAAAACCTTACTGGCACCCAACTGGGCCTGGGCAGCTGGAGCCACACCGAGGGCCAGACTTAGGCAGCAAGCGAAAAACATGAGGGAAGGCAGACGGAACTTCATTTGGACTCCTTCGAATTATACAGCGAGGATAGTTGATTTCTCTCGTTACCGATCATCACGTCGCAGTTGATCACGCCCGAACCCGCAACGGGGAGACTCCAGGGACGCTGCGGATAGAGAAGCTTCCGCCCCGAAGATACACACGAGTCTCTGTTGAGGGGACACGCAGCGCAGTTTTCAACAAGAACTGACCGAGTTCCGGTGTTGATCAGCACCACCTGATTGACCTGGGGCTCTATGCGCACATTCCCCTGCGCACCGGCGCTGGGGAGTGCGACTGTGACGCCAAGACCAGCCACTACTTTGAAGCGAGCAGCCTGTTGATTCACCTCACCGACAACCTGCACCTGGGCATCAGGTGACTCCTCCGGAGACAGAATTACCCGATAAATCTCCTCACCGCTCTCCGGGAGAGATCCGCTCACAACTAAACGGAGAGCTCGGGTCGCCAAAGGCGGCAAGGCGAACCGCTTCGGTGAAGCGACGATTACCTTGGTGTTTTCGTAGCGCTCTGCAGGAGTGCCTGAGTCATACACTCGCTGTACATCGCTTCGGAGAAAAAGCTCCTTCTCCGTCTTGTTCACGACTTGAATGTCTTTCACAGGTCGATCGCCTGGCTCGAACGACAAGAAGGTTGAGCTCACCGAGAAGAGCAGGACCGCTTCGGGCTCCAACGATTTGCGAGGTATCGATAAGTTGACCGCTGGAAGTCGGGGCGCCACCGCTGAAGGGGTCGCGACCTTCTGATCCTCCTCAGTATCCCTCGTCTCAGGCAGCGGGGAAGGAACACCCTCCTTCGAATCGGGGGCGCCCGTCTCCTGTTGTTCGCTACTTGCAGGAGGCGCAACCTCGGACACACTCGGCGAGAGATCGAGGGAAAGAACTGATTGCCCCTCCTCAGAATCGTATCGAACAAACGTTACAGGTCGGCGGAGATCGAGGACCAGCCGAGCACTGGTATCCCGTTGCGCACACCTCATCCGAATTACCTCAGAGGCGTTTACCAAATAAGACTGCGGCTTTCCGAACACGACATCGGGTATGTCCAGGACCAAGCGATCTGGATCTTCCAACATCATAACCTCGGATCTCTTCAAGCTCTTTCCGCTCGATGCCTTACACTCAAGCCGCGACGTCTGGGGCTCAAACTCACACCTGAAATCCTTGCCTGCTACGGAGAATGCACTAAGAACGCCATCCTCGGCCGCTACTCCACCTCCCCACCCGATGCAAAACGCAAACACCAGTGCGGCTAGCCCTGTCCTCCTGAGCCGGTGGCCAAGCAAAACCGTCCTGCTAGAATTTCCCATTAGCGACATCTCCGACTCGAAAGGCCCGTTCATCAAAGCCGAAATTTAGTAAGAAGGCTACGCCCTGCCAAGTACAATCCGCCTCAACTCCGGGATAGACACTCACAAGGGCTGCTGCAGCAAGATGTACAACGTAGCGGAATAATTTCCAGGCCTTACCGACAGCAAATTTTGTTTGGTTAACTTAATCTCGTAGGTCGCATTGGGGGAACTGTTACAGATCGTAGAACTTGTGTTGGCTCCTGAGAAATTAGTTGCCGAGTTGTACGACATGGAGGTGTATCCCCCCACACCCACCTTGAATCGAACCGAGAACGGGATGGTCTCCGAACCCCCGCTCCTAGTAACAACGAAGCTACCCGAACCTGTAAAAAAGCTGACCCCGAAATCGGAGGTTTGATTGTTGAACACGCATATGGGGTCTTCCGCCGTGAGGTCATCAGCACCTGTGAAGGTCCCGAAGGCGATGTCGTCGATCGCGGAGACCTTGACGGCCGGGGTTGGAGTCGGAGCCTGCGCTAACGCACTTCTGCATACCAGCGTGAGAGCGAGAGACACAATGCAGAGTCCTACCCTGGACCACACAGCCTTACCAGCGCGCCCTTTGAAGAATCGCATACAGCCCCACCCTGCCCTAATATCTTAGATTTAGCACATTTATAAGGAATAGGGGACTCACTTAACACAAATAGTGTCCGGGCCGGTTTCAGGAAGGAAGTAGGGTGGATGGTGGACCTGCAGAGATTCGAACTCTGGACCCCCAGCTTGCAAGGCTGGTGCTCTACCAACTGAGCTACAGGCCCTCATAAGAGGTGTTTCACAGCTCTGACGCCCCTGGCCGTTACTCGCATCTTGGCGCAGCCAAGTTCGAGTAGGAACAACCCGGGGTCCAGGGCTCCCCCTGGCCGTCATCCAAATCTTGGCAAAGCCAAGCTTGGATAGGAGCAACCCGGGGTCCAGGGCTCCCCCTGGCCGTCATCCAAATCTTGGCAAAGCCAAGCTTGGGTAGGAACAACCCGGGGTCCAGGGCTCCCCCTGGCCGTCATCCAAATCTTGGCAAAGCCAAGTTTGGGTAGGAACAACCCGGGGTCCAGGGCTCCCCCTGGCCGTCATCCAAATCTTGGCAAAGCCAAGTTTGGATAGGGAAAACATGGTGGGCCAGGGTAGACTCGAACTACCGACCTCACGCTTATCAGGCGTGTACTCTAACCAGCTGAGCTACTGGCCCCTCAGCGCTGTGAGACCGGCAAAATAGATGTAACCACTCGGTGTGTCAAGGGTAGCTGGGGGGTTGAAGGGACGAAATGGAGCAGACTCCTCCCAGGTTTCAGTCTCCATCTCAAAGTCAGCTAACGAGTACCACCTACAGCAAGGGGACTCGCGGGTCTTCGAGGGAATGTCTACAAAGAGACCAGCGAGTGGCATGAAGGTAAGGAGCTAATTTTCCTAGGGAAGTGAGGCAAAACCTGCTACTCTACCACGTGAACGTGCTCGTGCACCTAAACGTAAACGTACCCGGAATAAAAACATCAAGATTTTCGAGTATGTGCACGTTTACGAGCACGAGCACGTTCACGTGCTAAGTTCAAAGGTGAGAACACAGGTGGGTTTTGCTTTGCTTCCCTAGGTTCCTTTCCCCTCTTCCTATCTCGCCGCTCTCTTTGTAGCTATTCCCATCCAATGGCATGGCTGGTCTGTTGTCGTGTGGTCACAAAGAGGGCAGGCAATAACTCTGCGAGCAAGCATGTCCTCCCCCCTCGCTGAACTCTTTGTAGATCTTCCTAGAGATTCAGAACCGGCCCTCACCTCCCCACTCAAGGATCTTGCGTAACTAACCGACACTATTAATAATGAAAGTATAGTGCAGTTGTAAGGCAGCTAACACTTTCGGACTCGTAAAACGCTATGGGCCCGGTACTACTACTGAATTCGTCCTACGAACCCCTACGAGTAATCTCGTGGCAGAACGCTGTGGGCATGTTCTTCCTCGGTAAGGTCGAAGTAGTCGAGGAATACGACCACCACATCCGCTCGGTCTCTGTAGCTATAAAGGCTCCTGCCGTCGTGCGCCTGCTGAGATTCTTCCGGGTGGGCCGCCGCTCCCCCTCCCTCTCCCGTCTCAACGTATTAGCCAGGGACAACTTTACGTGTCAGTATTGCGGGCGCGAGATGTCGTCCAAGGAAGCGACCTTGGACCACGTTGTACCCCGCAGCCAGGGAGGCAAGACCACCTGGGAGAACATAGTCTGCGCGTGCGGGGTGTGTAATCGTAAGAAGGGTGGCAGAACCCCGAAAGAGGCGCACATGAAGCTGCTCTCGAAGCCGTGTAAACCTCAGTGGCTGCCGGTATTGAATACGAAGTTCAATGGAAAGATCCCCCAATCCTGGCTCAACTTCCTCGACCCATTTGCTAAGCCGGGCCTCGGTTGAAGAGGCGCTGCGTACGCTCGCATCGCGTGAGCCGCTCCGCACGCTGGTCGAGGCCCTCTCCCCTGCACAGCTCTACCTCGTAGGAGGTACCGTCCGTGATGCCTTTCTCGATCGACACGAGACCGATCTCGATGTCGCTACGAACCTGGATGCGGAGACGATCCGCCAACGCTGCGTTGCCCGAGGGATCCGTACTATCGATACCGGCATTCAACACGGGACGGTGCTCGCCGTCGTGCACGAGCAGCACATCGAGGTCACGACCTTCAGACACCCGAGCACCCGCGAGCAGCAGCACTCAGCACACGACATTCAGACTGACCTCTCGGGACGAGACTTTACTATTAATTCGATCGCCTTCGATCTCGCGGCGGGCACGATCATCGATCCCTCCGATGGTGCGGGAGATATCTCACGCGGGCTAGTGCGCGCGGTGGGAGACGCCGCGGGGCGCTTGAGTGAGGATCCACTTCGCATCCTGCGCATGATCCGTTTCGGTGCTGCTCAGGGCCGACAGGTCGACCCGACGACCTTTGCTGCAGCGCAGAGCCTCGTGCAGCGTCTTGGGGCGGTCAGTGTCGAACGCATCAAGAGTGAGCTCGACGAGATCCTCATGAGCCCCTTACCGCACCTCGGAGTGCGTGCGCTTCTTGATGTGGGCGCCCTCCCCTACACGATCCCGGAGCTTCTACCTGCCGTGGGATTCGAGCAGAACCGTTTCCACATCCACGACGTATTTGAGCACACCTTGTGGGTGCTGGAGCGCACACCACAGGATCGCCTCTTGCGATGGGCTGCGGTTTTTCACGATATCGGGAAGCCGCACACCCTCTCAGTGGACGGAATCGGCAATCGGCACTTTTATCAACACGAAGTGGTAAGCGAGAAACAGAGTCGGACCCGCATGCATGCGCTCAGATTCTCGCGCGACGATACCGACAAGATCTGTTCGATCGTGAGACACCACATGCGCCCACTCGATTGTGGAGCGGCCGGTGTGCGCAGATTGATCCGCGATCTCGGAGACGACCTTCCGCGTTGGCGCGCATTCAAAGCGGCCGACTCTCCACCGACGATGCCAGACCAGGAGTTCAAAGAGATCGCAGAGGGCTTTGATATCTTACTTGCTATCGAGAACGCCCGACGAACGCTTCCTTCATACGGCAAGCTTGCGGTGTCCGGGTCTGACATCATAGCTCTGGGTGCGTCACCCGGGCCGACGATCGGACGGATACTCAAGGAGCTCGAAGAGCTCGTGATCGAAGACCCCAGCCGTAATGAGCGTGAGGTCCTCCTTGAAGAGGCCAGGCGGCGGCTGACGACGGAGCAGTGATTCAACCGGTGTCGCCCATAGGAGGGACGGCGTCCCCGCCGTCCGTGTGGCCAACAATGACAGAATCACGGAGAGGACGATGTCGTCGCGGGTCCAACCATCTGCGGACGGCGAGACGCCGTCCCTCCTGAATGAAATCGTCGCCCATAGGAGGGACGGCGTCCCCGCCGTCCGTGTGGGCAACAATGACAGAATCTCGGAGAGGGCGAGTCATCGCGGGTCCAACCATCTGCGGACGGCGAGACGCCGTCCCTCCTCGTTTGCTTCCAACAACTTAGACCATTTGACCCGCCCCCAGGCTCCGACTATCATTCATCGGATGTCGCTTCGAAAACTCCTCTCACCTCAGGTTGTCATCGGCTTCTTAGTTACAGTCGTTGGCCTCGTGGCATTCAACCTGACTCGTCCTGGTCTTCAGAGTGAGCGGCAAGCCGCCTTCGATACCTGGTACTCGTCGACCGTTCCCTCGTTGGAGGTCGGCACCGACGCTGCGTTGGCGAACCGCAAGCTCACCGTGAAGGTCCGTATGACCGGCGCTCTCGGTAGCACGCCTGTGAGTGAGTGGACACTTCCGATTCAGAATCTCGGTAATGCCGAGGATCGAACTCGCACGGCGCGCGTTCTTCAACTCATAAGCGAGTCGCAGGTGTTCGGGCTCCCTCTGGCGAAGGATCCTAGCGACAGCGCCGGCTATCTCTTCCTCTCCATCGCAGATGGCGAACAACATTTCGACACCGTGGTCGCTCTGCAGGACGTCGAAAAGGACATTCGACTGCAGAATCTGATAAAGCTCCTCGAGGTGTTCAGCAGTCAACCACCGACACCTGCGATAGATCCAACCCGTTTGTAGTAAGTACCAAGATGAAAACCCGCGACGAAGCCCTGGCCCTCCTGAGCGAATACACGAAGTCTGCGAGTCTAATTAACCACGCGTTGAGCGTCGAAGCGTGCATGCTGTGGTACGCAGCCTTCTTCGCCAATACCCGCGGAGAAGCTATCGACACCCTGCTCTGGGGCGTCACGGGGCTGCTGCACGACTTCGATTACGAGATGTTTCCCGACCCCGTGAGCCCGGATGGGCACCCGTTCAAGGGCAACTCAATCTTGGCTGACGCCGGATACCCTAAAGAGATGCGCACGGCGATCATGGGGCACGCGCACTACACCAACACACCCCGCGATACGCTCCTGGCCAAGGCGCTCTTCGCCGTTGACGAGCTTTCTGGACTCATTACCGCGAGCGTTCTCGTGCGACCTGACAAATCGATACACAACCTCGAAGTGAAGTCGGTCGTAAAGAAGTTCAAGGACAAGGCCTTTGCCCGCGGTTGCAATCGTGACGACATACGCATGGGCGCCGAAGAGATCGGCATTCCACTGGAACAGCACATCGCCAACTGCATCGAAGCTATGAAGCCACTCTCGATGCAGCTCTTTGGGGTTTAGAGTCAGCGAGGCGATCTCTACTTACCTGGCACCACGTTTACCAAACGTGGGATCTTCGTTCCTGTGTTGAACACAGTTATGAAGCGCTCCCCCTCGCCTATTGCATACTGAGTAGAAGCCATCGCTTCGATCACCTTCGCCTTGAGGTCCTCCTCGTTAATGGCTGGAGAGACCTCGATCGTCGCACGCTTCTTACCACCGACCTGAATTACCACGGTCACGAGGTCATCTTGGATCAGCGCTGGATCGTACTCAGGCCATCCGACAAGGCTTGCTGGAGCCTGATTTCCTAACCGCTCCCAGATCTCCTCGGCAAGATGCGGTGCGAACGGTGAGAGGATTAGGGTGAACTTCTCGAGCGTGTCACGCGATACCGGCTTATCCGCTATCGTGTTGAGCAACTCCATCATCGTCGAGATCGGCGTATTGAGCCTCAGATGCTCGATGTCCTCGCCGATCTTGTGGATCGCTTTGTTGAGTGCTCGCTTTACCTCAACAGGTTCCACATCCACACCAACGACATCCCTGATTCCGGAATCGTTATTGGCTGTGACGAATGCCCACGCGCGCTTGAGGAACCGATAGTTCCCCATGATAGCCTTCGAATCCCACGGACGTCCCGCTTCGAGCGGCCCCATGAACATCAGATATGTACGCAAGGTATCGGCGCCGTACTGCTCAATCACCTCGTCGGGGTTGATGACGTTCTTGAGAGACTTCGACATCTTCGCGATGATTCGCTCGAGCTGCTCTCCGCTCTGGATGTGTCGGAAAGTGCCATCGGCCTCCTCCTTAACCTGATCGGTTGCAATCAGCGCACCGCGTCTGTCCTTGTAGGCATGCGCCTGGATCATCCCCTGATTGAAGAGCCGCTTGAACGGCTCACGGGTCGAGACGTATCCGAGATCGAAGAGCACCTTGTGCCAAAAACGCGAATAGAGAAGGTGAAGAACTGCATGCTCTGCTCCGCCTACATAGAGATCGACGGGCATCCAGCGCTTTTCGAGCTCTGGATCCCAGCCATGCTTAGCGTTGCGGGGATCGATGAAGCGTAGGTAGTACCAGCACGAACCAGCCCACTGTGGCATCGTGTTCGTTTCTCGCGTTCCCTTCTTTCCGGTCTTCGGATCGACCACCTGCAGCCAATCGGTCGCCTTAGCCAGAGGGGATTCGCCACCTTCTGACGGCTTGTAGTCCTCCACCTGCGGCAAGATGAGCGGCAACTCATCTTCGGATATCGCTGTCGATGTCCCGTCTTCCCAATGAACAACGGGGATCGGCTCGCCCCAGTACCTCTGACGCGAGAAGAGCCAATCGCGCAGCTTGTAATTCACTACTTTCTTCCCGGCTGAACGGCTCTCGAGCCACGCCGTTATCTTCTCAGCAGCCTCAGAGTTCGGACACCCTTCCAGCTCGAGCTCTTTGAACACCGGATTCTCACACGGGAGCATCACCCCGGGATCAGTCCACGCCACCTCGCCTTCACGCACCGCGGCGCTGCGCTCATCGTTCGCGAGCGACGGAACGATGACAGGACGGATCGGAATATTCAACAAGCGTGCAAATTCGAAATCGCGCGCATCGTGCGCCGGAACGCCCATCACTGCGCCGGTACCGTACGAGATGAGCACGTAGTCTCCGACATACACGGGAACCTCTTCGCCGTTGATGGGGTTCACCACATGCCCTCCGGTGAACACACCGGTCTTCTTGCGGTTCTCGAAGGTGCGGTCGAAATCACTCATGCGAGCGGCCTGCTCACGATACTCGCCGACTTTTGCTCTGTAGGCGTCAGCAGTGAAGAGATCTACCAGCGGATGCTCTGGCGCCACGACGAAGAAGGTGACCCCGAAGAGCGTATCGGGGCGAGTCGTGAACGCTACGATCGTTTCGTTGGAACCAGCGACCTTGAAGGTGATCTCGGTACCAGTTTTACGACCGATCCAATTGCGCTGCTGCTCCTTGATAGCTTCGGGCCAGTTGATCTCTTCGAGCTCCGAGATCAGGCGTTCGGAATACTTGGTAATCCGCAACATCCACTGCTTCATCGGCTTACGGATAACGTCGTGTCCTCCACGCTCAGATTTGCCGTCTATCACCTCTTCGTTAGCCAACACCGTGCCAAGAGCTGGGCACCAGTTCACCATCGCATCAGCGTAGTACGCCAACCGGTGCTCCGCCTGATATGCGAGAACTGCTGCTTCTCCTTGAGCCCTTACCTCTGAGGGGATCGAGAGCTCCTCAATAGGGCGCGCCTGCTGTTGAGTGTCGTCGAACCAGGAGTTGTAGATCTTCAAGAATATCCACTGCGTCCAGTGATAGTAATCGGGATTACAGGTGGCGACCTCGCGATCCCAGTCGTAGGAGAAGCCGATCTTCTTCATCTGATCGACGAAGGTCTGGCAGTTCTGACTGGTGATAATAGAGGGATGCTCGCCCGTGTTGACCGCGTGTTGTTCGGCAGGCAGACCGAATGCGTCGAATCCCATCGGATGCAAAACGTCGCAACCGCGCATGCGCTTGTAACGTGCGTAAATATCCGTGCCGGTATAGCCAAGAGGATGGCCTATGTGCAGCCCTGCCCCGGATGGGTACGGGAACATATCGAGGACGTACACCTTCTCACGACCACGATCGGTCGTTTTAAAGCTCTTATTGGTATCCCAATATGATTGCCACTTGGATTCGATAGAATGCGGATCGTACTCAGCCACGACAAACCTCAAGGAGATAGGCGTTCAGATACCCCGTTTTTAGGGCACTAAAAACAGTAAGATACCTGTTTCTCACCCTCTCGTCCCGCAGTCAATCGCCGACCCCGATTCCCCCCAGAGAGGCCCCCATTCCGCCCCCCAAAAGCCGAAATCATGACCTTCTTCGGGTT
>JBILEW010000007.1:0-75708 GCA_044351885.1 Bdellovibrionota bacterium | reverse complement strand
TCCGCTCGACGAGACATCTCACTTTCGTTTAGGAGCTCCTGACCGGAGCAGTGGGCATCGAGCTGAAGCTGATTGGCGAGGCCTGTCGCATCGCGTGGCTTGATCTCGAGGTATGCATCGAGTCCCAGTCCGTAGTGCCCGACATTTCGCGTGGAGTACTGACTGCGAAGCATAAAAGCGTCTAGTAACGAATTCGAGAGTATGCGCGCGCTCGGATGGTTCCTCTCCTCCAGTGCTCGGAGGATGCCGCCGGAGAAAAACTCGGGTCCAAAGTCGCTAATGGAAGCCGGTATGCCAATTTCGTGGAGCCTTTCGATGTATCCAAGGATCGTTGCCTCTGAGGGGTACTGATGCACCCTGAAGATAGCGGGAATCTTCGCCTCAGTATCCGCAAACTGTCCGAGAAAATGCTTCGCTCGTATCATGCACTGGGCCACGATCCTCGAGAGAAGCCCCTCTCCATCTATGCGAATAGGAGTACCTGAGGAGTAGCGCTTGTTCTCGAGGATATGAGTGATCTCGGCAAGAGCTGCCAGGTTTTTACCGAGAGGTGTGTGGGGCGAGATCTCGATCGATGCCGCAGGATCGAGGTTGCCGTGGTTCACCACCCAAGCGCGCTTCAATGTGGAGCTCAGGAGCGGACCACTTTCAGTAGGAGAGATCAGGCTCTCTACGACCCATGCCGCACGGGTTTCCCCCTCCTTGAAGGAGCCAGGGCCACACCGAAGAGAGGGGCCCAAAGGCGAGATGACACGATTCCTTCCCCATACTGGACTACCGACGCGAAGGGCGTATCGGTCGATATCGCCTCCCGGACACACGTAGTCAGTCACATCGACAAATGCCACCGAGAGTTTGAGGAGTCCACCTGGCAGCGCCTCTCCGAACACGAGATCCTCTCTGTCGAGGGTACCGCAGCTATCGATGGCGATCATATGCTTGTGGCGCAAATTCATCCGCCTGGGGCGTGTCGGGCGAGGTTTCGCGCGCGGTGCAGGAGGGCAGCCGCAGAGCAAGCTGAGCATGGTATCGAGCTCGGGTAGTGCGGCGTAGGTGAGGAGGGGAGAGCTTCGGAAGCGATTACGAAGGTTGCTCTGGAGGTTCTGGTCAACTTCTACTCGCCGCACCAGGACGGTAAATTCGGGAAAGTCCTCTTCGATAGAGCGACGCCACTCGGCGAGTTTAGCCTCCAGATGATCGGGGGCGTGTAGTTTCAGAACAGCGAGCTCAAATTTGTTTCGTTTTAGGGACGGAGGTTGAAACCGATAAGCTCGATGCAATTCTATTCCCGGAGGAAGAGAGCTGGTGATTTCATCGATGATGTTGGTGTGGGTGGCGCGGAGAGAAGTGGCTTGGGACGGGAGAGGTGCGACCGGCGAGTCGACGACATGGATCGTCGTTTCCGTAGTGAGTGGTGGGTCACGGGTCGGATCGCCGCGCGTGTCATGCCCCCCGTCAACATGAGCGAGGCTGAGTGGCGGCGCGTGAGTTAGCGGTGGATTCGACATGCCCTCTCCCTCCAGTATAACGCTTCAGCCCGTCGAACGCCTAAGTATTTTCAGTATATGATGCCGAATCTCCCTGCAACAGCGCGCATGCCCCTGTTTATTGAGGACCTTCACTGTTGCCCTAAGGGGTGTGCGCAGTCATGCAAGCCCCTCCTACATCTTCTTTAGACTTCCGTCACTTCCCCAAGGAAGCGAGCGCTTCCGGAACTTATGAGGAGAATATCTATATGAATCGTCAGAGAAAGAATTATGTAACAGGATTCCTTGCACTAGCATGTGTGGTAACAAGTTCATCTGCCTTCGCAGCCGATCCACAAGCGCAAAGCAAGCTCAGTGGACAGGAGAAGAATTTCGTCATGGAAGCAGCCCGCAGTTCCATGGCGGAAAAGGAGTTGAGCGATCTGGCTGAGCAAAAAGCGCGTAACGAATCGGTCAAGGATCTAGCTAAGGAGATCAAGAGCGAACACACTCAGGTGGTAGACAAGCTCCAGCAGATCGCTTCAAACAACAACGTCTCGTTACCATCTGATGTCTCCAAATCAGATCGCACCATCATCGATCGTCTCCAGAAGTTGTCGGGAGAGGAGTTCGACAAGGAATACATGAAGCAAACGGTGAAGGAACATCAGAAAGATGTCGAGAACTATCGTCAGCAGGCTCGGTCGGCCAAGGACCAGGAGGTGAAGGACTATGCTCAAAACACCCTTCCTACTCTTGAACAGCACCTCGATCGAGCTCGGCAGGTTTCTGAATCGATAGGTGTCAAGACGACTGGTACCTCTGCGCAGCAGGTCGAGAGACATATGGGACAGACTAATCAGTAGCATCAGGTAAGTAGCGAGAGCGTTCGTCAGAGCTCTCGCTCTCCTGGAGAAGCGAGGTAAGACCCGGATAATCAGAGAACGAACGTGAAAGTGCTCGTGAACATGCACCTCCACGTGAGCGAAAACGAGGTAAACGCGACCTTTTCGTTTACGAGAATGTTTACGTTCGCGAGCGCGTTCACGGATTGTCCGCGAATATGTGGGTTTCGCCTCGCTCCCGTAGGAGCGGAAGAGGATGGGAGATGGTTTGCCCTACCTCACCCCTTCCAGGGTCAGATCTCCCACGTATCGAGATATGCTGGAATGTCGACCCTCCATCCTAGGTGTTCTTCCAGAGACGTACGAAATTTTTGCGCCGAACCGGGTTCGCCGTGAACAACGGCAACACGGCTTGGTTTCCCAGAGCAGGATTGGCACCATCGAAGTAGCTCGTCCCTGTCACCGTGAGCGCTAAGTCCACTAATCTCTGCTATCTCTGCTCTTACAGTAACTTCTTCACCGAGCAGCTTGACAGTTCCACCTCCGCGCTTGATCCAGTCTCCACGTGAGCCCGGTGGCTGAAAGCCGACGAACAGCACGGTATTTCGTTCGTTGGAGATCCTGTTCTTAAGATGGTGAAGTATGCGGCCCCCGGAAAGCATCCCGCTCGCTGAGATGAGTATCATCGGCTCGAATATCGAATTGAGCTTTTTGGAGTCGTTCCGATCCCTCGTGAAGAACATTTTGGAGACTCCGAATGGCTGCGCACCCTTGCGCAGAATCCCGAGAGAGGCTTCGTCGTATTCATTGGTATGGTGTTGGTAAATGACGGTCGCATCGCTGGCCATTGGGCTGTCGATAATGACAGGTATGTCCGGGATCTCATGACGGCTCTTCAGGTCTCGCAGGTAATAGAGAAGCGTCTGCGTGCGACCAACGGCGAAACTGGGAATAATCACCATTCCCTTTCGAGCTATGGTTCGGTTGATAATCTCTCCTAAAGCAACGTCAGGCGATTCTTTGGCATGCAGTCGGTCGCCGTACGTCGATTCGATCAACAAGAGATCGCCGAGTTCCACCGGTTGAGGATCTACTAGGATAGGAACATGATAACGACCGATATCTCCCGAGAAAACGATTCGTCTATTCTCAATCGTGAGTGTGATCGAGCATGCTCCGAGGATGTGTCCCATCAGTCGCCACGTTGCTTGCACTCCCTGGTGTGGGACTACGGGAGTATTGATATCGATAGGTCGGAGTAGTTCGAGAGCTCCCTGCGCATCAGCTTCCGTGTACAGAGGGAGAGGGGGAGTATGCCGAGACTTACCCTTCTCCGCGCGGAATAAAGCCTCCTCCTCTTGCAGTCGAGCACTGTCGAGCAGGATGAGACGGGTCAGGTCCGCGGTTGCCTTCGAACAGAAAACTGGCGCCCGGAGTCCGAGCTTGAAGTAGCGCGGCAGCATGCCCACGTGATCGAGGTGTGCATGGGTCAAAAGTACAGCATCGATGGTAGAAAGATCGACAGGAGGCGCAGACCAGTTTTTTTCACGCCAGGAGCGCTCCCCTTGAAACATGCCGCAATCCACCAGTATGCGGCACTGTGCACTCGAAACGAGATACTTTGAACCGGTGACGGTTCCAGCCGCTCCCAAAAACTGTATGCTAACGCCCATAAAGTATCTCCATTCAAAGGGAGGCCGTGGTACGAAGGTGAAACACAGCTCAGCCCTCCTCGCATCCTAAGTTAGCGAGGCAAAGTACGGAGTGTTATCTCATGAGTCAGGGGGCGGCCACACTAGTAGAGTTGAGCGAGGCGCTGCAACACTTTGCGGCTTCACCACGCTTCAACTTTCTGAAAACATTACAGGTGGGAAGATTCATCGGATCGGCACCGCTTTCTCTGGGGATCTTGGGGGAGTTCACTTTCGAAAAGCTGGTTGAATTGGGGACCAAGAAAATCGCCAAGCTCAAGTGGCTTAATAAGGACCAGGAGGCGTTACTTGTAACGCTGTTAGTGGCACTCAGTGAGGGGGATTCAGGTGAACTGTTTTGTCCACCTCCCCCGATTTCGTCCCAGATTCGAGAGGCAGCTGGTGAGGCTGACCCGGACGAGTGTTCCGAGGAGGTTCTCAGCAGTGTTCAAGTAGAGATAGACCTACGGGACCGACTGCAGGCCCTCAAAGGGCATCCCGATTTCGAGACCTTGCGTTACCGGTCATTGGGTTCCTTTTGGGAGCCAGAGTGGCCACGAGCGCCATTCGAAGAATCGTTCACCCTCGATCAGCTAATCGAGCTCGACATGTCCACCCTCTTTCGCAAGCGCACCATGACCTCTTCTCGTATCAGATATATGACGAAAGCGTTGGATCGGGCGTTGGGAAGAGAAGAGGAATCCCCCGTGCATAAATCGACTGGCGTTCAGCCTGTCGTTGAGCCGACCGTACAGCTCGCATACGCAGCTCCATCGGTCGACCCGAGAGCGTCCACGTGGCGAGCATACGCGACGTCACCGAGCCCGCACGAATCGGTGGTTTTGGATAGCTTCTTAACTGCATGCGGCAACGCCCGTGGTTCCTCGCTACCACTTGAGCGAGCCTTATCCGAGCTGCCTGCGTACCTGAGCGGCGACGAATTTTTGCTCCTACTCGATTCGAAGGCCCTCGACGTAAATGCTCGCAAAATGGCGAGTTCTTGGCTCGCTGCTTCGAACGTCGAGCGTGCAACCAAGCCAATTACTATCATGCTTCAGGGGCCTGGAGTCGCCTTATCCAGTATCGCTGAGCTATTCATGGGTGAGAGCTTTCGAGGCGCACACGCGCTCCTGGCAGCGCAAGTGATTGCTAGAATACTGGGGGCCCAAGAGCTCTCCATCTCTGATTCGGCATGCAAGGGGGTTTGGAGCCTCAATCCCGATCTGGTGGATGCCATCGTGAAGTACGTGAGAGGAACTCGGAGCTCTAAAGTCCGAGATTCCTTGAAGGCAATCTGCCCGGTATTGGATCCGATCTTGCAAAGTTGGCTGTACGACATCGTGCAGCCTTCAAAGAGGAAGAAATCTCCACGAAAGGCGAGCCGTAATCGTAAGCGGTAGGCAAAAACTGCCGTCTAATTACTTGAGCTGGAACGCCTATGTCTGTCATCAATTTCTCCGGAATAGCATCTGGAATTGATTCCGCCTCCCTCATCGAGGCGACGAGCGACGCAGCCCGACAGACGAAGGTCAAACCTTACCAAAAGAAGGTCTCTGAGTTACAGGAAACGAACTCGGCGATGGAAGACCTCAACAAGAAGCTCGACAGCCTCAAATCTCTCTTGAGAGGCTTCTCGACGCTCAACGGTGGTGGTGTCTACAAGACAGGTACCAGCAGTAAGGAGTCCGTAGTAACTGCCACCGCCTCCAACGGTGCCTCGAACGGTAGCTATGACATCACCGTCAACACCCTTGCGAAGAACCATATTTACACATTCAATCAGACTTATGGTTCGGCTGATGCAACGCTGCAAAGCACTCTGACCGGTGCTGAGCCGGCTGCAGACCGAACCGTCACCTTTACTGTCGGTACCGGCTCGAACCAAGAAACCGTGAGCATTGTGGTTACCAATGGCTCATATACGGTCTCGGAATTCGTCAACGCTTTCAATAATGCGAGCTCGAAGGCCGAAGCATCGCTAGTCAACGTGGGGACATCGTCGAGCCCCTCTTATAAAATCCTGATATCCTCCAACTACGAGGGAACAGAGAAAGGCACCATCGCTCGAACAGCTCTGGGTGCATCGCTTACGAATCTTACCGCGTATTCCGAAAGTGCTGCAGTTGATGCGAGCTTGACTATTTCTGGTCTAGGAACCCTCACTCGTCCCACCAATAGTGTGGCTGATGTCTTACCTGGAGTGACCCTGAGTCTAGTCTCGACTGGAACTGCGACGGTGAAGATCTCCGAAGATGCAACTACCACGAGCTCGAAGGTCCAGGAGCTTGTGGATTCATACAATGACATCGTTAAATTCCTTCGTGAAAACAATCAAGTTTCACGGGATGAGTCGGGAACAGAGGTAAAGAACGTCTTTGGGCCCTTGGCCAGCACGCGCACAGACGACAACGCCCTGAATGCTCTTCGAGGTGTTTTGTCGAGCACCGTGGCGTCGGGAGGCTCGACCATTCGAATCTTTCCTGACCTCGGTATTACGACAGAACGTGATGGAAGCTTAAAGTTCGACAGCACTAAATTTCAGGCAGCGGTATCCGCAGAGCCATCCAGCGTCGGATCTATACTGACCAGCTTCGCCGATACTACCTCGCTGACCGGTGGAACTATCGATATTTACACCCGTTTTAATGGCTTGCTCGATGTCACGGTCAACGGAAACAAGACCATGATCACCGATCTCAATACTCGAATAGCGGAGGCCGAGAAGCAGATAGCGAAGCAAGCTGAAGACATGAAAGCGCGCTTCGCACGGCTCGAATCCTTGATGGGGCGTCTGCAGCAGCAGCAAGCATCGCTGAGCTCGGCATTGGCTGGATTACGCTAATAATAGAATCTTTGCTTACAAAGGTGAGCTCACAGCAGCGTCTTCGGAGCGAGCGGCTTGAGCTACACGAGCAGAGGATTCGCTCTCCGTCGTCAGCGGTGTGAAGGAATCGAGGTACGTGGTCACACTCCCGATGAATACAGAGCTGACGATCTTGAGAACCTCTCGCTGAGGATCATCGGTTACATAGATGAACGCTTCGCGGAGTTTCGAGACTGGCTTCGTCGTCGTCAAATTGCGTACTTGGGGAGTGATGACGATGGTTTTCTTCTCCTCGCCATTGTGGCTGATCGTTTCACGCCTCACGGCAGTCAGCTGAATGTAGTAGCGGCTCTTGCCGTTGAAGACGTCGAAGGTCTTTGTTTCTCCAGTCTGCCATGGAAGAGCTCGAGCGATGAAGGCGGCTGCCATCGGGTCGAGGGTAAAGTTGTGTGGCACGAAGGAGACAGTCGTTTTGTGCGGATCATCTTCTCCCTTACCTCGTACAGCAGAAATACGTCCCGCCTCCGGCAGAAAATCGATAGCGATGTGTTTGTGCCGTGAGTTTTCGCGGTGATCAATCATCAACTTGATCGATGTGAGATCCTCTTTCGAAAGAACTCCAGTGGCGTTGTAACGCAGCTTGTAGAGGAGGTCGACTCCGCTGTAGGTCCGCGCCGCTGTCTCGACGATGTAATGGTCCTTTTCCTGTTTGAACGTGAGTGAGCATGAGGCGGCTGGTATGCCCTCCCAACTTACGGTGTATTCATAGGTACCGAAGCGTGGGTGAAAGAGATCGAAGGCAGCCTTGTATGTAGGAGTCGTGACCTTGACGAGTTCAGGAGATATGTAGTCATCCGCTTTGGCTACCATGGGATAACCTATACCACTCAGAAAAAAAATGTAGGCAAGCGCTACGCGAGTAACTGATGTTCTCATCAAAAATACCTACTTCTGAAGAAGCGGCAAGCGACTTTTCGTTCTGATAGTATCCCGCTCTTGGTGCCTTGAACAGGTCGTAGAGGGGATAAGTCCCAAACTCGTTGGAGCTTTTCCCGAGCTCCCTTGATAAATGCCTTCAAATGTTCGAAAACTTCAGCATCAACGAATAGTGGAGGTTGGCGCGGAGATGATCCCCCTCACCCTTCAGGAGTATACATGGAGTCCTCTCTGTTGGTCGTCGAAGCCCCAGCCCTCCGAGGTGCGGTTCTGAAGCTGCTCGGGAGTTCGGCAGTTTCGGTCATAGCGGCTGATTACGAGCGTGTGGCAGCCCTCGGAGGTAATGTCGAGATCGGGTTGGTTCGTGAGGAGGGGGTTCGATACAATCCTCGGATTGCTCGAGTTTCGCTGCTGAGTCTGGAAGAGGGTGGAGTCCGCGAACTGAGCGCTTTGCGAGCAGTTGTGTGGAGCACTCTTAGGGATGCTGGGGCGCTGAAAGAGTTGCGGGACGATGAGATTCGGCGAACAGCTGAAAGCGTGCTCTCTGAGGCAGATAGCGCGGAAACGCCAATACTTACCATAAGAGCTGCCATCGCGTTGGATACTGTTCGACATTTGCACATGACTGTGCTCGGTACGGCGGACAAGCTCGCGTATCTTCGCTCCAAGTTGATTCGGTCTCTGCTTCAGCAAGATTCCGGGGTGCCTTCGAATCTGAAGGTGAAATTACAGCATGCGGTCAATGTGCAGGAGAGGGTGCTTGCGAGTTCAGGAGAAGGAGACCTCGATGAGTAGTTCGTGTGTAGTTTGTCGCCGCATTCTCAATTGGTTGATAACGCCGGTTTTCTTAGTCATTTTCTTCGGTCTGCTTCTTGTTTTCCATGTCATGCAGATGTTCGCTGCCCTGTTTGGTCCGCGTATGCAGAAACGCGCTTTGGATCTGATGAATCTTGGTATTATCTGGAACATCAGATTCGTCAGTGGGGCTTCGTTCACGGTTCATGGGGTACCGTCATTACCTGCGGAGCGACCGGTGATTATAGTCGCGAATCATCAGAGTATGTACGATATTCCGATGATTATGTGGCTGTGTCGCAAGCGAGAGTTGGGCTTCATCGCCAAGAAGGAGCTCGGGCGCTGGATACCGAGTATCTCCCTTGCGCTACGGCGCCTGGGCTCGGTTTTGATCGATCGCAAAGATACAAGAAAAGCGATTTCAGCTATCGAGAGTTTTGGTGCTTACAAAGAAAGAGTCAAGCAGGTGGCGTGTATCTTCCCTGAAGGAACGCGGGCTCGAGATGGTAAGATGAAGAAGTTCAAAGCCACAGGTCTTCAAGCTCTTTTGCGTACGATGCCGAGCGCAGTGATTCAGCCCATAGCGATCAAAGGTAACTGGGAACTGTTGCGCCATAACCTACTCCCGGTAGTTGTTGGTTCGTCAATCGAACTCTCCTTTCTGGCACTTATCGAGCCCTCCTCGTACCCCCCGGAAGCAGTGGTAGAGATGGTGGAGGGGCGTATTAGGGCCGTTGTAGGGGGTGACAAGGCTGCTTTAACAGCAGATCAGGTGTGCTATGAGGGTTTGGATGCTTGAATTGTTGACGAAATCCGTTTAAGACTAAGCATTCCATCTGTGCCGGAGTGGCGGAATGGTAGACGCGGCGGATTCAAAATCCGCTACCTGCGAGGGTGTGGGGGTTCAAGTCCCTTCTCCGGTATTTTTGTAGGGCTTCTCATGCTCGACACATGGGAAGTTTAGGCGTTCCTCTTCGTCGTATCCCTGTCTTACCATGACTGCCGCTCCAGCGATGACTCCGCAGCAGAGGGAACTCTCTGACGTCAAACGGTCGGGGCTCTCGACATATCGGGCACTCGCAGTCGGGGAGGCGTCCTTCCTGCACTTCATGAGTTACGAGCTCGTACAGCTGCTCTTCGCCAATACTCCCGGACTCCTAGGGCTTGCGGCTAGGAGTGTCGCCTATCCTCCTCTGTTCTCGCGTTGCGGCAAGCGGCCAGCGATAGGTCGCGGTGTTCTGCTACGTATACCACGCCAGATATCTCTTGGTGCCGGTGTCTTGATAGACGACAATGCCGCGCTCGACGTTCGAGGTTTGCAAGGGCGTATCGATATAGGAGATCGCGTTAGTATTGGGCGACTCACCACGATAGCAGCAAAGCACGGCACGATTACCCTTGAACCAGGTTGTAATATCGGATCGTACTGTCGAGTCGCTACTAACTCGCGCATAGAGATCGGAGAGAGTGTTCTGATGGGAGCGTACTGCTACATCGGGCCAGGTAATCACACGGAGGGAACCTCCGAGGAGCCGCTCATAGCCCGACCGATGGAGATCAAAGGTGGCGTTACTATAGGAGCGCATGCATGGCTGGGCACACGTGTAACGGTACTCGACGGTGTGCGTATCGGTAAGCGGGCCATTATTGGAGCCCATTCGCTCGTAAAAGATGATATTCCGGACGATGCTGTCGCGGTCGGCGTTCCAGCCAAGGTCATCCGTATCCGCTCCTCGCATGAAAACAGCATTGAGTAACAGGTCGAAGGGAAGTAATCAGAAGTTGTTATGGTAGCCCGACAGAAGAGTGATTTAGAGAGGCTTTCACGGCAACTTGTGGTAGTCTCTTCGGCATGCGCTCTACCCCATTCGGCAACGAAGACTCGGTACCTCGCAACGCTCCGTCCCTTATTCATTGGGAAAGAGTCCTGCTCGAACTCATAACTATCCCCTCAGTGACCGGCGATGAAGGACAAGTAGCCGAAGTCCTCGAAAAGTATCTGCGACAGGATTTCCCCGACGCGCGAGTGTGGCGACAGCCGATCAGCGAAGGACGGTGGAATCTCCTCATGGAAAAAGGAGATCCTGCTCTGACGCTCTCCAGCCACATGGACGTTGTGCCTGGAGGTCCGCCACCTACATGGACGGAGGACTCGATCGTAGGGCGGGGCGCCTGTGACGCAAAGGGTCAAATAGTGGCGCAGCTCTGGGGGCTTCAGATGGCCATAGTCCGCGGAGTGTCCAACTATCGGTGTGCTTTCGTCGTTGGAGAGGAAACGGATGCGATAGGGGCGCGAACATTCGTAGAACTACCACCGACGCGATACATCCTGAACGGAGAGCCGACGGGTGGCCGCTTCGTGAGGCATTCGTGGGGAAGTACGGATTTGGAGATCTCGATGCAAGGGGAAAGTGCTCATTCGTCTCTAGGTACGGAAAATTCCGCGATTCACAAATTGATCGAGGAGGTTCATCGTCTTCTGGTCAGTCAGCCTGCCGGCATCAGTTTCAATGTCGGGATGATTCGAGGAGGGCTCGCCGCCAATATCCAGGCCCCGTTTGCCGCGTGTGATGTTTGTGTGCGAATACGAGATTCGTCCGAGCAGCTCGAACAATTCTTACGTGATACCCTCCAGGAGGCGACCTGGACCCTCAAATCGCCACTGACTCATGGTATCGACTTATACGTGCCAGAGGGATTCGACGATCAAAGCATCGAGGTTAGGTTTGCCTCCGATTGCAGCCTTTACGTTGGAAGTTACGAGCGTGTCATGCTGTTTGGGCCCGGAAGTATTCGAGACGCACATACAGAGCATGAAAATCTTTCGAGAGCAGATCTTCGAAATGCTGCAGAGCGGATATGCGAAGTGGTGTGTATGTTGGAAGCATAGGTTGTATTTGAATGTTAAAAGCAGATAAGGTCAGTTTCGATAATGAGAAACTCATCGAGGGACGATGATGAGCTTTTTGATCTTTACCTTGTTTCCTTAGCTCTATGTGAGATAACCCATGGTTCAAGCTTCTTATTCCTCCGCTGATGTTGTCCGTACGCCGAATGCGAAGATCGCAATTGTTATATCGAAGTGGTATCGCGATCTCTCAGAGGCCATGGTTGGACGGTGCCTCCCGGTGCTGGAGCAGGCCGGTTGCGCTCCTGTCGAGGTACACGTGGTCCCTGGTTGTTTGGAGATTCCGTTGGCAGCGAGACGTCTCCATCAGGCAAAACCAGATATAGAGGCTTTGATAGTCTTCGGAGTCATCGTTAAGGGAGACACATACCATTTCGATATGGTCAAGAACTTGACCATGAGTGGGATCGAGCGAGTTATGTTCGAACGTGACGTGCCAATTATCAACGAGATTTTGCCGGTCGATAAGATCGAGCACGCACGCGACCGGTGCGCAGACAACGACAAGAACAAAGGGATCGAAGCCGCGCTTGCGGCAGTTGAGATAATAGATTGGCGTCGACGTCACCCCGTTAAACGAGAAGGTTAGTGCCCGAGTCGGGAGGTTATTAGACGAGGGAGCTTTTCGGTCTTTTCCTCAACTATCCTCGGCTGCGGATCTTCTTCGCGAGTTCGTTGGGGATATGGAGCTGCCTACTCAGATTGTCGAGGATGAGCTCTTCTCCATCCGTGATGCGATCGTCGGCACGAGCCACCACAAGTGCCAAGTGCAAGAGGTGCTCCTTTTGATCGTCGTTGAGCGTCGAAGCTATCAGGCTCAATTTGGGTGCAACGTGCTCGGGCTGCTTCCTGCTCTCGAGAGTAGTTGAAAACACCTCCTCTGCCACCTTCTCCGACAGTGCGAGTTCGTTCTGGAGGATAGAGATAATTTCGTGAATCTCGTTCTCTTGAAGTGACTGATCACAGAGCGACATCTCGACCAGTAGCGCCGTAAATATCGCGGCAAGTTCGCGGCTTACGAGGTTTCCGTGGCGGTCTACTAATAGGCTTACAGGGGGTTGGCTGACTCCTCCGCTGAAGAATGCCCGCAGTGTTGCGAAAAGAGACTCCGTCATAAGTACCTGCATTTTCTGAAGCAACTATGGAAGAGTATTGTACTACGCCTCCTGTCCTGGAGAAAGCTCGATGCTGAGAGATCTGCGAGGGCGGCGACAAAGAGGCCTGAGGGCTCATGTCCCGCACACTTTGGTCCGATTTCCCTGAAGTCTAGAACTGGGTGTGGCCGGGCGGGAAGCCATTCAAATATGACGGCAGAAAAGACGCTGAAGAACTTCGCCTGTGCGGTATCTTTGACGCTGGCTCTGCTCGTGCTGCCTCTGATCTGTGCAGAGGCCTCTCCGGGTAAGTTCGTCTTCCCAGGAAGAGAGATCGTAGTTGCTCCGGTTCGAGTACCGCTTAGCGATACGTTCCATCGCCACACTATGTCATCGAAGACCGTCCACATGCCCAAGGGGGCGGGTCTTCAAGCCAGTACTCGTCGAGGAGATATCGCCGTAGTCGCTCTTCCGCCAGCTTTTTCGAGACAGTCGACGGCACCGGTGCCGGCAGACGAGGCTGCTATCGCGCGAGCGTGCGATGAGATTCTGAGAGCCAATCCGGGAAGGTTGCTCAGATGCGAACCAAATTGGCTCTTTAGTATCGCCCGAGTGCCGAACGACACTCGCTACACTAATCTTTACGGGCTGAAAAGAATGAGGCTCCCACTCGCATGGGACGTCACCGTAGGAAGTGCTCAGGTGCTAGTCGCAGTCATAGATTCAGGAGTGGACTACACCCATCACGATCTCGAGAGTAATATTGCTACGAACTCGGGGGAGGTTCCGAGCAACGGTATAGATGACGATGCCAACGGGTTTGTGGATGACGTTCGAGGGTATGATTTCGTTGATCAAGATGCCGATCCGATGGATGTAAATGGGCACGGCACGCATTGTGCAGGAATCATTGGAGCACGAGGTAATAACGAGCGTGGCGTGGTGGGAGTTAACTGGAGAGTAGGGCTTTTGCCCGTTCGAGTTTTGAATACGGGTGGACATGGCGCTTCAGCGGATATCGCTGCGGGTATCATATATGCCGTAGACCGTGGGGCTTCAGTGCTCAATCTTTCTCTCGGTAGTCGATCCGCTAGTGCGGTTGTCGAGGACGCTATTCAATATGCACTCGACCGCGATGTATTGGTCGTGGCTGCTGCAGGGAATGATGGCACGGATAACGACAAAAATCCGATGTATCCGGCGAGCTCTACAAAAAGCAACGTGATAGCGGTAGCGGCTAGCACCGGCGGTGACACCTTGGCATATTTTTCCAACTACGGACTCGAATCAGTCGACGTGGCAGCTCCGGGTGATGGGATCTTGAGCACGGTTCCGGGAGATCAATACGATGTGCTTGATGGCACTTCAATGGCAGCTCCACATGTGACTGGATTGGCTGCGTTGCTCAAGTCGCTCGATACTACTCGCTCTAATCGTGACATACGTGATGTGATACTAAGTACAGCGGTTCTACGTTCAGGTATGCGCGAAAAGATCTCAACGGGTGGGCGAGTGGATGCAGCAGCCGCAGTACAAGCCCTTGTCGTTGCGCCGACTCCGACACCCACGCCGGCAGTTCCCAGGGCCACGCCGACACCTACCTCGTCAGGAGGTGTGAAGCCGCAACCTACGAGAACTCCGGCGGGAATAGGCGGTAGCGAGGTGGCCAGGTTGACGTTACGTAAAGCCCTAAAGAAAAAAGGTGCCACGCTATTCGGAAACGCATTCGATGCGGCTGGTGTGGGGCTCGTCGGGCAGGTCGTATCCGTGAAGTGCTCCGGAAAGCAAGCCGGCTACTACACTACGTTGAGTGACGGAGCCTTCATCTTCAACGTAAAGCGAACAAAGAAGGTTCAGAAATGCCAATCTTCGACGTCCAACGGAGTTTCGTCTCCGATGGTGCGAATTCCTAAGCGTTGAGTAAGCTAACCTCAACAGGGTGCTGAAAAATGCTCAATGTGTACATCTGCCTCTCCCTCGTCTGTGGTCTTCTTTAGTCCTGTGCCCCTGGCTTCCTCCGCAAAGTCTTGGTTTCCGCACGGTGGGATTTTCCAAGCCGTCTTGCCTGTTTGCTTGCGCGCGGGGCTTTCGTCTTGATGCGTGTAGCCTTCGGCTCGAGCGCCGCTCGTATCAGGTTCATCAGTTTCTTCAGGGCCGCCGCTCTGTTCATCCCTTGCGAGCGGTGCTGCTGACAGGTGACTACTATGTGGCCCTGAGGATTACAGCAGCGAATTATGCTCGCATCGCGGGCGAGAGTTGATTTTTGAGTCCATGAAAGTGCATTCGAGCTGTAGTAATCGAATACAACACGTACCTTGGTTTCCACTTTGTTGACGTTTTGTCCGCCTGGGCCGCCCGCTCGTGCTGTTTCGAAAACCAGCTCACCCTCTGGGATCTCCGTTGGAATCTTTTCTTCCTCATAGGAGCGCTTTCGCGTGACCACGAGAACTCCTGCTCAACGTTCGAGACAGTTTCGAAACATCTGCTCTGCTATGATCTTCTGTCCCGAGTGATCCACCATGGGAGGAGGGTAGTTGGTTGGGCGAAACAGCTCTTCCTCGAAGAGGGAGTGGAGCGTCGAGCTCCGCACATCTTTCAGTTCTGGCACCCATCTCTTGACGTACGCGCAATCCGGGTCGAAGCGCTTTTGCTGTAACCATGGATTGAAGATACGGAAATAGGGCTGTGCGTCACACCCGGTAGAAGCGGCCCATTGCCAGCTACCGTTGTTGACGCACGGGTCGTAGTCCGTCAGGTGGCGAGCGAAAAACTCTTCCCCTCGCTGCCAACTAATGTGCAGGTCCTTTACTAGAAACGAGGCTACGATCATCCGCACGCGATTGTGCATGAATCCAGTCGTCACGAGCTCGCGCATCCCTGCGTCAACTATGGGGAACCCCGTTCGTCCAGAACACCAGCGGTCGAAGTCCTCCTCGCTCTCATTCCATCGGAGCTGGTCATAGACACGATTGAATGCATGGCCGAAGACGTGTGGGAAGTGCCAGGCGATGTGGGTGAAGAAATCGCGCCAATATACCTCCCGTATCAAGGAGTGACCTACACCGAGCGCAGAAGCAACTGCGTGATATACTTCCCGAACCGAGACCGTTCCGAACTTGTTGTGCGGAGCGAGGAGCGTTGTGCCACGCAAGGCGGGAAGATTCCGTTCCTCTTCGTATCTCTTGAATGACCCAATCGAGTCGAGGATGGAGAGGGCATTGCTGCGACCGCCCGAGCTGAGTCGCTGGGGCGCGGACGAAGAGGGCCAAAATTCGCGTGGGCTAACGGTTCTATCATGCGATTTGGAAGCAAATTTTCCTTTGGCGTTCGTGGGCTTTGGTACTGATAGCTTCGAGGCTTTCTTGAAGAAGGGGGTAAAAACCGTATACGGCTTTCCGTCGTCCTTTCCGAAACCTTCCGGATCGGTCAAGAGCAGATCCGTATGCGCGTGGAAGGCGATGTCTTTGCTCGCGCACAGGTCAGCAAGAGTCTTGTCTCGTGATCGACTAAACGGAGTGTAATCCTTGTTGATGTAGACCGCCTCGATCCCGAGTTCGGTGACAAGACGAGAGACGACGGATTTGATATCGCCGTGGAGAAAGAGCAGCCTCCCACCTTTGGAAGAGATCTCTTTCTCGAGCTCTTCGAGGCTTTCAATCATGAAGGCCAGCCCGTTTATCGAGCGATATCGATGCTCCCGCACCTGCGCATCGTTGAAGATGAAGCAGGTGACTACCTCTTTGGAGGAACTCAACGCCGCATTTAAAGCGGAGTTGTCGTTAATGCGTAGGTCCCGTCGGAAGATGTGCAGTGAGCGTTCGTACATGGTCATATAAGTTACAACTCCTCGATAGTTTTCAGGTAATACGCCGCTTGCGTCTCGATTGCTTTCTTTTCTGAGGAAGATAGTTTGTCGAAAGTCCGATACACCATGCCTATGCGTGGATTGCCCTCCAAGCGAGCGCGATTTCTGCGCATGAAATCCCAATAAAGGCTGTTGAAAGGACAAGCTCTCTCGCCGGTGCGAATTTTTTGGTTGTAGAAGCAGCCCGAGCAGTAATTGGACATCTTGTTGATGTAGTTGCCGCTCGAAACATAAGGCTTCGTAGCTACGATTCCTCCATCTGCAAATTGGCTCATGCCATGTGTATTGGGTAGTTGGACCCATTCGAGGGCGTCGGCGTATATTCCGAGATACCACTCGTCGACGAGAGCTGGATCTATTCCTGCCAGAAGGGTGAAATTGCCGGTCACCATCAGGCGCTGAATGTGGTGTGCGTAGGCATCTTCGAGGGACTGCTGAACAGCGTGCTTGACGCAATTCATCTTGGTGTTTGCATTCCAAAAGTAGCCCGGCAGCGGGCGTGTATGCTCGAAGTAATTGAGCTCCTTGTATTCGGGCATGTGGTGCCAATAGATCGCGCGCATGAATTCGCGCCACCCAGCGATCTGTCGTACGAATCCCTCGATCTGGGAGATCGTTATCTCCTTGTGCCGTTTTTGCCACTCTTTAATTGAGCGTTGTATCACTTCGAGAGGCGAAAGGAGCTTTACGTTCATGCTGAACGAGAGGCGCGAGTGAAAGAGGAAGCGGTGGGAGGTGTGCATCGCATCCTGATAGGTGCCGAAGTGCGGAAGGCAGTGCTTACAGAAATACTCCAAGGTTTGCAGCGCTTCGTGGCGAGTCACTGGCCATGAGAAGTTTTTGGGGTCAAGCGTGCCGAGCGTGGGGATCTTCGCCCGCTCGAGCAGGTTGACGATATCCCGTACGTCGCGATTGAAGGTCAGCGGTTCCGGCGGCACCACGGAGTCGGGAAGGCGATTCCGATTCTCAGCGTCGTAGTTCCACTGACCACCGACGGGCTCGCCATCTTCCAAGAGAATATCGTACTGCTTGCGAACCTCTCGGTAAAACGGCTCCATGACGTAGCGTTTGCGAGCGCGAAACATACGCGAGAGAACGTCCCGCTCGGTGAGGAAATGCTCACTATCTGTCACGCGAGTGGGTACGGATAACCGTGAGGCGAGTTCAGAGAGTGCCTGATCAACTCTGTATTCGTCCGGCAACTGATATTCGAATGCGCTGTAGGAGCCTGAACCGACCAATTGCTCTACGTTAGCCGAAAGCGATTGCAGGTTGTGCTTGTCGTCGAGGGATCGATAGATCACCTTGAAACCTTTTTGCTCGAGCTCTGCGGCAAACTCGCGCATGGCGACGAAGAACGCGACGACCTTCTGAATGTGGTGTCTGGCGTACGTGGCCTCTTCGCGCACCTCCATCATCAGGTAAACAGCTTCATCCGCAGGTTTTATAAACCACGAGTGTTCGATGTTGAGCTGGTCGCCAAGTATCAAGCGTAGGATTGGTTTCATGACCGTGTTGTTCGGGAGCTTCGTCTACACCGCTCACTGCAGTACACTACACGCTCCCAGGTAAGTCGCCAGCGCTTGCGCCACGAGAAGGGCCTCTCACAGACCGGACAGATCTTGACGGGGAGATGAGACTTAAACCCTGCTAGAGGACTAGAGTGAGTGCGCTTGGCCACAGGACTTCTTCAATAATCGATTGTATTGTGTTTATACTATATATAAGCCTTTGGTGTATAGTAAATACATCAGTTCGCTGTAGGTTTCTCAAGCCATGACAGCGTCGAGCTGCAAGTATGTTCCGTCTCTATGAACAGTAAGTCTTCATTGCTCGAGTTGACGTCCATCGGGCTGTATTGCCGTGATGCTGACGTGTATCTCGACCCGTGGCGTCCGGTGGCTCGAGCGCTCGTGACACACGCGCATGCAGACCATGCTCGCCCGGGCAGTAGCCATTATCTGACTCATCACACCGGTATGCCGCTGCTGCATGCTCGTTTGGGAACGCGGCCTGAGCAGGTGGAGGGCGTGCATTACGGCGAAGTGCGGACCATCAACGGCATCTCTTTTTCATTTCATCCTGCGGGACATGTGCCAGGCTCGGCGCAGATCCTGGTCGAACGCAACGGCGAGCGCTGGGTTTTCAGTGGTGATTACAAGCTCGAATCAGACGGTGTCAGCACTCCGTTCGAGCCTGTGCGCTGCAACGTTTTCATCTCGGAATGCACGTTCGGTCTACCGATATTTAGCTGGCGACCTCAAGAGCATGTGTTCGCTGATATTCACTCGTGGTGGCGAGACAACCGAGAGAAGGGCATCAGCTCGGTCCTGTGCGCGTATTCGTTAGGAAAGGCTCAGCGAGTCATCAAACACCTTGATCTAGCCGTAGGGCCCGTCTTCGTTCATCCATCAGTGTGGGGAATAAATGAAGCTTTGGGGCTCACGCCGGCCGGCGTTCAGTGTGCTACTGGCGAGACAAGAGCCCAAGGTGCTCTGGTGATCGCACCTCCCGCGGTGATCGGCTCGCCTTGGTTGCGGCGTTTTGGTCCGCATGAGGTAGGGGTCGTCTCTGGGTGGATGGCGATCCGCGGTATTCGCCGACGACGCGGTGTCGAGAGGGGTTTTGTGCTCTCGGACCACGCCGATTTTGCGGGACTCAACACGGCAGTTCGCGCTACCGAGGCTGAGCGTGTTCTATTGACCCATGGATACACCGCGCACTTCGCGCGCTGGCTCTGCTCTCTGGGCCTGGCAGCAGACGAACTGAAGACCGATTACGGTGAAGAGCACGAGGGGCACGAATGAGAAGCTTCGTCGAGCTCTATCACGAATTGAGCGATACCACGAAGACCTCGCGGAAGGTCGAGCTCATCGTGCAATACCTCTCGGCCGCAGACGAGGCGGATATCGGTTGGGCAGTGCACATCCTACGCGGGGGGAAATTAGAGCGCGCGGTGAGTTCACGCGAGATTCGTGAGTGGGCCGCGGAGTGCGCCAGTGTCCCGTTGTGGTTGCTCGAAGAGTCTTATCATGTGGTGGGGGATCTAGCGGAGACGGCGGCGCTTCTGGTGGCGCAGAGTGCTGTGACTGCCGTGGGCGAGAAAAAAGTAGAGTCTCTTCGGGAATGGGTAGGTCTGTTACGAGCGATGAAGGGCTCTCCAGCAGAGGAGCGCAAAGGATCGATTCAAGCGATGTGGAGGCGCCTCTCGGTGCAGCAGTGCCTCGTTTTCAACAAACTCATGACCGGAGGTCTACGTGTCGGAGTATCCCGAGGGATCGTTGGGAAGGCGTTGGCTGCAGTCGTTGGTGGAGATGAGGGGATCGTGGCGCACAGGCTCATGGGGATCCATGATCCTGGCGCCTTCTCCTTGTCGGCACTCTCTGGCACTGAAGTGACTGGGAGCGAAGGCAAGTCTTCTATGACGCCATATCCCTTTTTCCTCGCATATCCGCTCGAAACGGAGCTCAATGAATTGGGCTCGCCAAGTGATTGGTCGGCGGAATGGAAGTGGGATGGAATCCGCGCGCAGATAGTGGTTCGAGGAGGCCGGGCTACCATCTGGTCGAGAGGTGAGGAGATAATTACCGAAAGCTTCCCGGAGCTCGCCACGCTCGCTGAACGGGTACCAGATGGTACCGTACTCGATGGTGAGGTGGTCGCCTGGAGTGTCACAGGGCCTGCCTCGTTCGCGCTGCTTCAGCAGCGCCTCAACAGACGCAGGGTCTTGCCGAAGGTGGTTTCAGAGGCCCCGGTGGTCTTCATCGCGTACGATCTGTTGGAGTTTCGAGCCTCGGACCTCCGGCAAAGTTCCTTCGAGGAGCGTCGAGCGCTCCTGAGCGAGCTCGTCGCTGTTTTGGGTGTAGAGAAACTCCCTCTTTCGTTATCACCCGTCATTCAGTTCTCTTCCTGGAACGAGCTCGCAGAGCAGCGCAATCGTTCGCGAGACATGCTCGCAGAAGGGCTGATGATCAAGCGCCGTTCATCCCCTTACGGCGTGGGAAGGCGGCGCGGGGATTGGTGGAAATGGAAGGTGGAGCCGTTCACCGTTGATGGTGTGCTGATGTATGCCCAGAAAGGGCATGGCCGCCGAGCAGATCTCTTCACCGATTACACCTTCGGAGTGTGGGACGGTGACATCTTGGTGCCATTTGCGAAGGCATACTCAGGGTTGACAGACGCCGAGATCCGGCAGGTCGACGCGTTCGTAAGAAGCCATACTCGAGAGAAGTTCGGCCCGGTGCGTACGGTTGAGCAGAGCCTGGTCTTCGAAATCGCTTTCGAAGGGATTCAAGCCTCTTCGCGGCACAAATCGGGTATAGCAGTTCGCTTTCCGCGTATCGCACGATGGCGTCGTGACAAACCACCATCGGAGGCCGATACCTTGGATACCCTAAAGGCGCTGACGAAATAGAGGCAAGGATCTGCTTTCAGTTCGTAAACACGATCGGTTGATAATAGGAACGAGATACGCGCGCGTCCTTTCGGCGGAAATCTTTCGCCGCGCCTCGGCATGGGGAGCGGGTTTTCCCTAACCGACGCCGCTCGTAACGAAAAAAGAAGGTTATTTACCCGTCTGCTTGAACCATAACTCGGCAAATTTTGTGGCTCCTTTTCCTTTTCCGTTGCGATCGGGTATCCATACAATCGAACAAAAGGCAGACCACACGGATATCGCGATGTTACAGGTAAATAATTTAGAAAAACACTTTGGAGAGCGGGTCCTCTTTTCGGAGGCGACCCTGACCGTCGCTCCAGGAGAGCGAGTGGCGCTCTTCGGACGAAACGGCTCTGGAAAATCCACTCTTCTCAAGATCATCGCGGGAGAGGAGAGCCCCGACCGTGGAGATGTGAGTACGCCACGTGGGTATCGCATCGGCTATCTTAAGCAACACATATCGTTCTCCGCTCCAACGGTAATTGAAGAGGCGTGTACGACCCTGGCGGATCCGGACAGTGAGCGCTACAAGGCAGAGATAGTGCTCGAAGGACTAGGATTCACACCCGCCGAGCTGGAGCTCTCGCCAAGCGCACTCTCGGGTGGATTTCAGATCCGTATCAATCTGGCGAAACTTATTCTATCAGAGCCTAATCTCCTGCTGCTAGATGAGCCGACAAACTACCTCGACATAGTGTCGCTTCGCTGGCTCGAGCGATATCTACGCTCGTGGCCTGGTGAGATGATCGTGATATCTCATGACCGAGCATTTTGTGATTTTGTCAGTTCTCACAGTGCGCTGATCTACCGCTCCGGTATTCGCAAACTCGAAGGGAACTCCGAGAAGCTGTTCGCTCGTATCTCCGAGGATGAGGAGATATACGAGAAGACCCGCCAGAGCCGTGAAAAGGAGATTAAGCGGATGGAGGCGTTCATCAACCGCTTCCGTGCCAAAGCGAGTAAGGCGACAGTCGTGCAATCACGCGTGAAGGCGCTGGAAAAAATCGAGCGTCTCGATGAGCTTTCAGAGGATGCAACCCTCGACTTCTCCTTCGTGTACTCGGACTTCCCCGGCCGCTTTCCGCTCGAGATTAAGGGGCTTTCCTTCGGCTTCAAAGGAATGGATCGTCCTCTGATAGACGATCTCAGTATCGCCGTGGGAAAGCAGGACCGTATCGCTGTTATCGGTAAGAACGGACGGGGTAAATCGACGCTCTTGAAGCTTTTAGCAGGAGAATTACAGCCGGTGGGTGGCGAGATAGTAGTCAGCCCAAATACGCGAGCGTCGTTCTTTGCTCAAACGAACACGACTACTCTGAATCTCAGTAACACCATTGAAACAGAGATTCATCTAACGAATACCAAACTGTCGAGAACGGCAGTTCGCGCAATCTGCGGCTGCATGATGTTCGAAGGAGATGATGCCCTGAAGAAAATTAGCGTTCTCTCGGGAGGAGAGCGCAGCCGAGTCGTCCTGGGGAAGATTCTTGCGACTCCTTCTAACATGCTCTTACTCGATGAGCCTACCAATCATCTTGATGTCGAGTCTGTCGAAGCTTTGACCGATGCCCTCGAGCAATTCGAAGGAGCAGTGTTTATCGTCACCCACAGTGAAGAGATCCTTCGACGTTTGGCGACCCGTCTGATCGTATTTCAAGGAGATGCGCCGTTCGTATTTGAAGGAACATACGAGGACTTCCTCGAGCGTATCGGATGGGACGAGGAGCAGACAGTTGATCCGAGCGCGTCTGTCCGGAAAAACAAAAAGAACAAAGGCACCGAGAAGGATGTCAAAAAGGAGAAAGCTGAGCTGCTCCAGGAGCGCTCGCGGTTGCTGACGCCTCTCAAGAAAGAAATAGCTCGATGCGAGGAGCGCATCACTTCCTTGGAACAGCAGATCTGTACCTCTTCGGAGCGGCTAGCCGAGGTCTCCGAGAAGGGCGATGCTTCGAGTATTCGCGCGATCACTCACGAACTCGCCGAGCTCAAACGTGAACTTGATGCAGTGATGACTTCGTGGGAGTCTGCTAGCGAGAGGGCCACTTCAATCGAGAAGGATTTCGAAGGGAAGTTGGACGTATCTCTAGTGAAGTGAGCTTGGGAGTACAAACCGTATGATTCATGCATTTCGAGCAGATGCGGAGCTCAACAGTCGGTCGAAGAGGCTGCTGAGCAGGTTTTTTGTACTACTGACTTTGGTTGTCAGTCTCAATGCGTGTGTAGGTAGCTTCTTGTGGGAGGCTGAGGAAGGAGTCGCTCCGGTAGCGTACCAGCTGTACCTCAGTCGAGAAGAGAGCGGAGGGGTCGATTTCGAGCAGTACAGAAGTGTGCCCAGCGGCGTTTTTGTGGAGTGTGGAGCGCGCGTACAAGGGCGGGTGCAGGCGGAGGAGCAGGGTATCGCCACACTTTCCGCAGAGCAGGGGGCTTTGATTCAAGAGAAGGCTCGCGAGGTGATGGAGGAGAGCGGCGGTGGTGCCGTATTCGCGCGCGACCCGCTATCTGGCCCGGACCAGGTGGTTCTATCATTAAAAGTAGATGCGCGAGTCGTGGAGATTCGCACTCCGGTCGACTCTTTGGTCAGGTCGGAGGACGATAGTGTCGTTGCACTAAAAGAGCTGCTCGAGGCTATTCGAGGGGTTCCTTCGCGACGGCTTTGCGGGCACGAAGTATTCGCCCAGATCGCCCGACAGGCGCCATAATCGAAAGGACAAGCCCCCAGGGGGGGGTGGAAGCGTCTACCCCTCAGGTCAGTTTCCCCTTAATTGCCCGATGAGAGATTCGGGATTTATTTGGGACATTCAAAAGGCTCTTCTGCCGCAGCTGTGGCCGTGCTAGACAAGAAGGATAACCGTGTTCGATCTCGTGTCGATCCGGTTCGAATCACGCGCATAGCAAAGACTACCCATATGGCTTGCAAGCGTCCGTTCTCCTCCTCCATCAAGCTCGCCGTCACGCGGTGCTTCTGTGCTGTATTGATGTCCGGTTGTGTTGGTGGAGTAGTTGGTGGTGGTCCCGTTCTCGAGCGACTAAATGGTCGCGGTCCGGTTATGTTGGCCTCGGACAATCCGTACCTTCCCGCAAACCGTCTGCTCGAAGATGAAATGAAGGCCAGCAATGCAATGCGGGAGTTCGTCGATCGACGAGGGAGGCCGACAGCTATAGGTGTTACAAGGGGCATACTCAAGAGACCGGAGATCCAGTTGTACTACCCCGATGCAGGCGAGGTTTATTCCTTCAAACATAAAGGCGGTGATTGGCTCACGCGCGGTCCAGAGGAGATCTCCTCCGCAGATCGGGAGGTTTTGGCGTTGAACGAAACCTCGGCACAAGACCTGAGCGTGCAAAAGCCAGGAAGCGGCTCGACGGATCTCGAAGAGCGAATGATAGCCCACCTCGAGCAAGAGCCAGATAGTTCTGCTCGAGCTAGCATGAGACCTCTCCCGCATATTCGCTATGCAAGTTTGAAGAGGCTTCCGAAGGGCTCGTACTCGCATACAGTAACCTTCTCAGGGGAGACCCTGGCCGTGTTGGCGGACTGGTACACGGGGAACCGCGCGTACGCTTCCAGACTGCGAGCCAGCGTGCGTAGCGCTGCGAATGCTCCCCTCAAAAAGGGAGTGACGGTCACAATACCCAAGGAATTGCTGCGGAATAAGACACCGTTGCCTGAAACGGCTTTGCGATAAAGCTGTCCGAGCCCCGTTGATATCGAAACAGTGAGCTATACCAGGCACGAGGGGCGTTGTGGTATAATTAAACCGCACGAAATTGATAAGGCGCCGTATCACTCATGATATTCAGTAAGCACGAATACAAAGCAAGCCCACGAAAGCTCTCCGTATACGACACCCTCTCCGGGGATAAGCGGGTCTTCGAGCCGCTGGATCCGGCGGATGTGAGCCCAGAGGTGAAGATGTACGTGTGCGGACTCACCCCACAAGATCATTCTCATATCGGGCACGGCTTGGTTGCTACTCGCTTCGACATAGTTCGGAGATATCTTGAGTATCGCCGCTTGAAGGTCAACTTCGTGCAGAATGTTACTGATATCGATGACAAGATAATCGACAAAGAGCTTTCGAGTGGTGAGGAACCGATCGCTATGACACGTCGGTTCACAGACGAGTTCTACCGCTGCACAAATCTTCTACACGTCTTGCCGGTTACCAGGCTGACACGTGTAACGGAATTCGTACCGGAGTGTATCGAGTTTACTCAGAAGCTGATCGAGAAGGGGTTTGCGTACGTTACTGCAGACGGGAGTGTATACTTTGACGTTGCTAAAAAAGAGGACTACGGAAAGCTCTCCAATCAGAACACGAGCATGCTTTTCGAAAGTGTGCGTAAGGAGCTCGATAAACAGAAGCACTCGCCGCTCGACTTCGCTCTCTGGAAGGCAGACGATAGAACCTCGTTGGCACAACCGTCACCGTGGGGGACAGGGCGTCCTGGGTGGCATATCGAGTGTTCCGTAATGATCCATGAAACGTTAGGGGATACGATCGATATTCACGGAGGGGGACTGGATCTCAAATTCCCTCATCATGAGAATGAAATCGCTCAATCAGAGGCGTACTCAGGCGGCACATTTGCGCGGTTTTGGATGCACGGTGGGCTGCTCAACATCAACGGGCAGAAGATGTCCAAGTCTCTGAACAATTTTATCCGTCTCATAGACGGCATGGATCTCTACGGGAGCGCCCCCTTTCGATTCGTGGTGGCGCGGCATCATTATCGTTCTGCTATCGATATCAGCGACAAGCTTTTCCGGGATAATTTGAATGCGTTACTGGAGTTCCACCGTCTGTTCGAACGTGTACTCAGCTCCGAGGATCTGGGAACGTATCACGCGCTGCCAGAGTGTGAAGCGCTCATAGAGCAGTTTGAGTTAGCTATGGACAACGACTTCAATTCTCCGGAGGCGCTCGTCGCTCTGGAGCAGGAGCGCTCACGTATAGTAGCTCACTTGGATAAAGGCGGCGCGATCACGCCGGAGGTGCAGTACCGAGTGAAGCTGATCAAAGATCTTGGCCATGTTCTAGGGCTGTTCTTCGATAGCTTAGAGAAGGTAGAACAAGAGGGGCTTAGGATCGCAGGGCGTGTGGCGGGAACGGCACCGATGACTCCGGACTCCGTGAGTGCACTCATTGGAGAAAGGGTCGAGGTTCGTGCCGCAAAGAACTTCGCCCGCTCGGACGAGATCAGAAAAATCCTCAACGAACATGGGGTAGACGTGCTGGATTCGAAGAGTGGATCCTCATGGCGGTTTGCTTGACCCGTTCTACGCCCCCTCAGCCCTCGATATTTCGAGTAAACCCTTCAGCACCCTGTGTAGCTCGTGAGAGGTCACTGGCTTGGGCAGGACAAGAAGTGCGCCTGCTCGCTGTAGGTCCGAAAAGCCAGTAGCAGCGCCTGGAACCAAGCAAACTATATGCAGAGCAGGGAAAAATCTCTTGAGCGTTCGGATCAGCGAAGACGTCCGGAAATCACGACTGGGCACATCTACAATAAGAATCCGTACGAATTCGTTGCTTACGAGGTGCGATCGCACTTCGTACTCGTCCAGATGACACGCGATGGTACTAAGGCCTTCTTGACTCAGTAGAGCTGGTAAAGATGACTTCGAAGCGCCTGTAACGGACGCGAAGAGTATTCGAGCACTCTCCGTAATGCGTAGTGTGTCCTCAGAGGATTTCGTCGTCGGGCTGTCGGCATCTGCAGGTAAATTGTCGTCAGCAGTAGTCGCGTGCAAGGTAACGAGTTTGCGAGTGCGTTCACCGAGTGCGCGTGTTGCAGAGATGAGCGCATCCACGGTGTCGTGCAGCATCGGATTGCCGGTCGCGTACCGCCTGATGAGTGCGGCGTATCCCACTATCTCCTGCGAGAGGTTTGCCAGCTCCGACGAGTGCTCTTGTGACGCTGTCAGTTGATTTAGTCGCAAAATGAGGGCTTTGTTCTCGCGAGCTAGTTCCTGCTCGTACGCGACATCGAACAATGAGATCGCGATACCCGAAGGGACCCCATCTCTCAGGAGCGCTCGCACAGCGGCACGAAAGTTGGGCCACTCGACGGTGAGCTCCTGTCCGCAGAGCTCCAGCGCCTGTTCCAAGACACGATGAACGTACTCCTGTGATGATGTACTCAGAAAGCATTCCGGTAGGCTTTGCCCAATCTGCATGCAGTCCGTGCGGGCGTCGGAAAGTCCAAAGGTCAAAGAGAGGTCGTGATGGTGGGCGAAGATGCCACGGAGCTTGAATTCGAGATCGAGCACAACGCCGTCGATGCCGAGCATGTTGAAAGGATCGCCCGTGGTGGCCGTGAGGTCAGGATCGGTCCTAATGCCGACCACTTCGGACGAGATATCGAGAGCCATTCCACGGAAAACAGAGCCGTCTGGTTCCAGTAAAGCGCGAACGTGCAGGTGGCGAATCTCTGAGTTGTCAGGTCTGATCCAGCGGTATGTTGCTACGTAGGGGAATTCGCCTCGTAGCGCCCCCTCGAGCAAAGACTCGATGCGAAAACGGTCGGAAGGGTGCACATGTGCCAGAAAGATGGCGCCGTGAGATGCCCCCGCTGCTTCCGAAAGCCCGAGGACTTCCTGGGAGTTTCCAGAGCTCCATGCGACGGTGTGAGAAGTTGGGCAGTATTCAAAGAAGAACGTTCCGGTCTGCTTGTGAGGTACAAATGGCCATGCGGCTCCGGATGGGCCGATCGTTACTGTGTTGCGGACGTAACTCAGCGCGGTCGACCCGTTCAAGCCTCTATCACTCGGTAGACGATTCGGAAGAACCTCGTTCAGAACGGAGAACTCCCGAATCCACTACGGCTTTGAGGTAGGTGACCCGATCGAAGTCTAGCTGGTAGGTGGAGCTTCCGAAAAGGGGCAATTTTGCTAAATCGCGATGCGAGCCTTGGGAAGGGGAGCTGTACCTGACCATCGGGCGGACCTCCCCTAAGTGTGCTCGCGAAACGTTGCCGTGGTAGGGTGTCGATACTAACTGGACCGCGGACTTTCTAGTCCGCCTTGTGCTGGGTTCGTGATGCCAATAGCTGGCGGAGCGGAAGCTCCGCGGTCCAAAGCTCCTCCCGCCCGATTTGTGTCGCAGAGCGTGCTATAGCAGAGGGGTTTCGTTTCCTTGCGCCACGGTGTACTAAGGCTTTCCTAGCAATTATCGGGGAGTCAGGGGTGAGTTCGAACAGATCTTTACGCATAGCGCTCTTGGGAACGCGCGGAATTCCTGCTCGATACGGCGGTTTCGAGACCTTTGCCGAGCAGCTGTCGACTCGCTTGGCACAGCGTGGACACACCGTAACGGTTTACGGTAGGTGTAAGGTATGGGAGCGGTGGGGAAGCCGAGAACCTCATCTTAACGTTCGGCGTCGCGAGACCCCCACGATCTTTCACAAATACCTAGAAACTCCCCTACACGCGCTTTCTTCGTTCGTCGATATGCTCTTTCAGGGGTGTGATGCTGCGCTGCTGTGTAACGCTGCAAACAGTCCATTAGCGCCGATCCTCTTGCTCAAGAGGATTCCTCTCTTGATAAATGTGGATGGTATCGAGCGCAATCGAGCTAAGTGGAATGCCTTCGGTAAGCTCTGGTACCTCCTCGGAGAGCGTTGTTCGGTCGCGCTTGCGACCAGGCTCGTCTCTGATGCCCAAGTCATAGCCGAGTACTATCGTGATACGTACGGATGCGAATCGGAAGTAATTCCGTACGGTATTCATCCCATCGTGAGGCCAGCCGGACCCGTTCTAGAGCAGTTTGGTCTACGTTCTCGGGAGTACATCTTGTACGTGAGTCGTCTCGAGCCCGAGAATAACGCTCTGGGCGTTATCGAAGCATACAATCGTCTCCGTACCGATAAGCCGCTCGTCATAGTGGGCGATGCTCCTTACGCCACAGAGTACAAGGCCCGACTACGGAAGGTGGCATCTTCTAAGGTCATTTTCACGGGCTTTCAATTTGGTGCGGCCTACGAGGAACTTCAAAGTAACTGCTATCTGTACGTGCAGGCTACTGAAGTTGGAGGGACTCATCCTGCTCTCGTGGAATCGATGTCGTATGGGAATTGTGTCGTAGTAAACGGAACACCCGAGAATCTCGAGGTTATAGCAGATGCGGGAGTAAGCTTCCCGAAGAACGATTTTGCAGAACTGGCCGGTCAGCTCGACGAGCTCTTGAAGAATCCGAAGTTGGTGGCAGAGTATGGAGAGCGCGCGCGGCATAGTGCCCAGAATCGTTACTCGTGGGATGCAATAGTGGAGCGCTACGAGCGACTGTTGCTGGAGTTGGTCGAGCGCAAGAGATTCTCGATTCCGTCGAGAGCGGAACAGGAGATGTAAACTTTAGAAGAGGAAGTCAGTACGAACCTCGAAGGAAAAAATATGAGAGCACATGACGCGATTAGACAGATGCTGGAGACTGCTCGCTTCGTCACCACCACGTACTTGAGCGATCTTTCGGATGAGGACCTTCTCGTGCGCCCAGTGCCGGGTGCTCACCACATAGCGTGGCAGCTTGGGCATCTGCTGTACTCAGAGTGCACGATGATTGAGGGTGTGCGCGCAGGTGTTGCGCCACAGTTGCCGCCTCGATTTGCTGAGCATCACTCCAAAGAAGGGGGAAACGAGGACGCTAAGGAGTATTTCCTCTCTAAGGTGGAGTACCTGACCTTGATGGCTAGTGTGCGTGAAGCGACGCGCAGTTTGCTGCCACAATTCACAGCAGAGCAGCTCGATGCTCCGGGTCCCGAAGCAATGAGATCATATGCGCCTACGATCGGCTCGGTATTTTTGATGATTGGCAGCCATGAAATTATGCATTCGGGACAGATAGCGGTAGTCCGGAGAAAGTTGGGAAAGGCGGTGGTTATCTAGAGAAGAGAGGCCAAAAAAGTTACCTGTGGTCTCACTTTTGAACTTAGCACGTGCCGGAATATCCTAATGTTTTTGTTCGGGGTGCTTTTACGTTCAGGTGCACGAGCACGTTCACGTGGTAGAATGACAGGTTTTGCCTTACTCCCCCTCGCCGATTAATCCGGCGTCGAGACGCCCATGAGTCGGTTAATTGGACTGTCGCCAAGGGTGGAGCGTAGGCGTGCAGGCAAGGATCTCGGGACGAGAGGTTTCACTGGTGCCGACGAGATCTCATCCCCGTTCAGAGCGCGTTCCTGGCGAACGAACTCGAGACTGCGTTTTGCTTTGTCGAACTCCGTGAGGAGCTGATACCGCATCTCGCTGAGCTGAATCGACGCGAGGTCCAGGGCTTCAGATACGATTCCCACTGCTTCCTCGAACTCCGGCTCGGTAGACTCGTCCTCATTGCAATGCGAGATGAGCTTGAGGAGGGTGTAGATGAGGACGAGAGCAGTCAAGGTTGCCAGGCCATCTCGAGAGGTGTCACCGCTTCCATATGTCTTCGAAAGGTACGTGCAGAACCCAATGACCTCCTGTAGAGCCCCATTCCCTAAGGCCTGAAATCCGTCTGTTTGCATCCCCTCGCCCCCTTTACTCACTGCGTCTGTCGCAGCGGTTAACTACCTGGTTATGCGAAGGTAGGCGGTCTTCGTAGCTTTTGTCGCATGACGGGCTCAGCGGTTACCGATCGGGCCAGATGCCATCTTAGCAGCGCCTGCCCGATCCTGAGGCTGAACCCCACCCTCTACATATCGATCGTAGGCAGATAAAACATCAATAAGTTCAGATACATGTCATATTGGCCGCATCGTTTTACCGAAACTGGGCACGGTCTGCTCAGAGTAGCCCGGCGGCGCTGTGTTTGGTCCGAAGGCTATGGTAGACTCCGACGTCATTGTTTGTATCGGTGAGGGGATATGCAGGGCATATCGGTAGTTATTCCAGTGTACAACGAAGAGGAAAATGTCGCGGAGGGCTTCTGCGAGATTACCTCTGTTCTGGAGAAGATGGGGCGACCTTACGAGGTGATCTACGTCGACGACGGCTCGCGTGATGCCACGGTAGAACGTCTCGTCCAGTGCGCAGGGAAGGATTCCCATTTTAGACTCGTTCAGCTTCGGCGCAACTTCGGCCAGACGGCTGCAATGGCCGCGGGCTTTGATCATACGCGTTACGATATCGTCGTGGCGCTCGATGGTGACCTCCAGAACGATCCAGCAGAGATCCCCGCGATGGTAGCGAAACTCGAAGAGGGGTACGACCTCGTAGCGGGATGGCGCAAAGCACGCAGAGACAAATTCTTGAGCCGCCGTCTTCCAAGTATGATCGCAAATCGCATCATCAGCTATGCCACTAACGTGACACTGCACGATTATGGGTGCACCTTGAAGGTCATGACAGGGGAGATCGCTCGCGGGCTTCGTCTGTATGGAGAGATGCATCGCTTCATTCCTGCCCTTGCAAACGAAATGGGTGCTCGCATCGTTGAGGTTCCGGTCAATCACCGTGAGCGCAAGTACGGTAAATCGAAATACGGAATCTCGCGAACCATCAGGGTGATTCTCGATCTGATAACAGTGAAATTTCTCTTGGGATATTCCAAGCGACCGATTCATCTTTTCGGACTTGTGGGGATCGGGTCGAGCTTGTTGGGCGGACTAATATTGGCAGTGCTCACCTATCAACGGCTCTTCATGCACACCCCGATGGGAAACCGGCCTATGCTGGCTCTTGGTGTAATGCTCGTGATCATTGGATTGCAGTTCTTGGTCTTCGGCCTTTTGGCCGAGGTTTTGGCCAGAACCTATTATGAGT
Organism: Bdellovibrionota bacterium; assembly: GCA_044351885.1. GTDB lineage: Bacteria > Bdellovibrionota_C > UBA2361 > UBA2361 > OMII01 > OMII01. Next base: position 44,111 of record JBILEW010000007.1, on the reverse strand, counting down.
CTCAAAGCAAGAAGACCTATGTGGTTCGGAGGATCGTCTCCGGTTTAGAAGCGGACAGTAGTTCACAGTGGAACCGCAAGGTAGCGAATTAGCCGCCCCTCGCCAGGACGAGGCAGTGCCACTTCGAATCGTCATCGATGGACGTAAGCTCGGAGATGGTGGAATAGGGGTTTACATCGACAACCTTGTTCGAGGTCTTCTCGAGGTTGGTGGCGCAGATGTCACACTGATAGCCCGACCGGAAGGGAGAGAGCGTGCGGAATATGCCTCCGACGTGCGGTGGCTCCTGGAAGACGCGGCTCCATACTCCATCGATGAGATGTTGTTCATGGCTCGGCGGTTGAACCTAACGAGGTTCGACGTATTTCACGCACCGCACTACACATTGCCTTTTGGGGTCTCCATACCGACGGTGGTTACGATTCATGACCTCATTCATATTCATCATCCAGAGAAATTCTACTACCCCTGGATCGCGCGACCTCTCATACGCTCGGCCGTGAGACGGGCGGACGCCGTAATCGCAGTAAGCCAGCAAACTCGGTATGCAGTGCTCGACCTGTGTGGTGTCGTGGAATCAAAAGTCGTCCATGTTCCCAATGGGGTTCCGTCTTTTCTCGGTGATGTACCGATCAATCCTGCGGCAGGGCGCCGCTACTGTGAGTTGACCCCCTTCTTTCTCGCCGTTTTTTCGACTTTAAAACCCCACAAAGGGCTTTTGGATTTGATAGAGGCGTACCGGTCATATCGTGCAGTTGATACATGGTCCGAGATCGGTTCGCGGTGTCCCCGGTTAGTTCTTGCGGGATATGGTACGGAGGAGATCCTTAACTCTTCGGAGCTTCTCTCGCTAGTCAGCGATACGGAGGGTGTGCACATCGCCGGTCCCGTTTCTCGTGACGAGCTCGCTGTGTTGTATCGTAAAGCTACCGCGCTGGTCGTTCCATCGCTCTTAGAGGGGTTCTGTTTGCCTGCACTCGAAGCCCAGGCGTGCGGCACACCGGTAGTGTGTCGACCGGTGCCTGCGTTGCAGGAGTTGGTCATCGAATCTGATGTTGTAGCCCGAGACTTCTCTGTTCCAGCACTTGCTGCGGCGATGGCGCAAGGCATGCTCCATGGTGCGACCACGCAACGAGCAGTTCCCTTCAAGCATCTAGAATTGTATTCGTGTGTTCGAACGGCCTCAAGAGTGCTCGACGTATACAAACGAGTGGTTCCTTCTGCGAGGGTCGCATGAAAGTGGCGCTCGTACATGATTGGTTGACCGGAATGAGAGGTGGTGAAAGATGCCTCGAGGCCTTTCTGTGTTTGTATCCAAATGCCGACATCTTTACATTGGTGCATGTTCCCGGGACGACCTCGCCCCAGATAGATGAAAGAGTCAAAGGAACATCTATCCTCGGCAAAATTCCCGGTATCGCCAAACGTTATCGATCCTTCCTCCCTCTCTATCCGCTCGCAGCGGCCTCGTTGAACCTCTCCGGATATGACCTGGTAATCTCTCTCAGCCATGCAGCAGCGAAAAATGTGAAAGTGCCTAAGGGTGTGCCTCACGTGTGTTATTGTTTTACGCCGATGCGGTATATCTGGGACCAGGCGCCCTATTACTTCCGCGGATTGTCGCGGTACCTAGCGCAACCTATCTTGAAGTTACTCAGAAGATGGGACTCCCGCGGTGCTTTGCGAGTGACTCACTTCGTAGCGATTAGTACGTTCGTCGCGGCTCGAATCCGGCGTTTTTACGGGCGAGATGCAGACGTCATCGCCCCTCCTGTGCGGCTTCCTCACGAGACTTCGTCGCTTCTGTCACCTGCCGAAGAAGGTGTTTTCCGCGAAAACACGGAGCCTTTTTTTCTCTGTGCAGGAGCTCTGGTGCCCTACAAGAGAATAGAGGTTGCAGTGAGGGCGTTTTCCTCGCTGAAGCTCCCGTTATGGGTGGTCGGGGGCGGTCCTGAATTGGAAAAGCTCAAAAAGCAGGCCGGCCCATCCATTCGATTCCAGGGTCATGTAAGCGATGCGTTCCTCTGGGAGTCGTACAAGCGGTGTCGAGCCCTGGTTTTTCCGGGTGTAGAGGATTTTGGAATAGTACCGGTGGAGTGCATGGCGTCCGGGCGACCGGTCATAGGCGTCGATGCGGGTGGGCTGAGAGATTCCGTGGCGGGATTCCGGCCCTGGATACGTTCGAATCTTGTACCTCAAGATGAGTGCGGTGTATTTATTCCTAAAAGGGGCTCTGGAGATGCGTCGGCCCTCGAGGATGCTGTGCGCACCTTTTGTAGAGAGGAGCACAGGTTCGATCCATCAGTAGCGCGACGGCAAGCGGCCCAATTTTCGTATTCGAACTTTTTCAAATCCTGGAATGCCTTTGCCACACGGATCGGCATTTATCCGGGAGTAGGGCCCGCCTTATCCGAGGGGTCGATGCGAGTGGAGCGTCCAGTGCTCAAGCGAGAGATCTCATGCTGAAACAGAAGCGCCAGTTATTCGAGTACCTCTTCATGATTGCGGACCTCGCCGTCGTTTCGGCGGCGTGGGTAATTGCCTACTGGCTGCGCTTTATGACGGATCTGATTCCCGTCGAGAAGGGAATTCCTGAATTCAGCTACTACTCATCGATGCTCGTTTTCATCTGGCTAATCTGGGCGTTCGTCTTCCGACGGATGGGCCTCTACAGGCCGATGCGCGGAGTTCGAAGAACTCGTGAACTATGGGTGCTCATCAACGCCAACGCGCTCTCGATCCTCCTGCTCATTTCCTTGACGTATCTCTTCAGGGAGAAGAGCGTCCAATTCTCGCGCTTGGTATTCGTCTACTTTTGGGCCTTGGCGACCTTCCTTACAGTGTGCCAGCGATCGGTGCTGCGCTTTCTTCTGCGAGAGCTGCGACGTAAGGGCTACAACTTGCGGTATATGCTCGTAGTAGGAGCCGGAAAGGTCGCGGCGGATATCGTCAGTCGCGTACGCCTTCATCAGGAGCTAGGTATTCAGCTCTTGGGCTGCCTGTCCAAGGACGGCGACGAAAAGCGGGGGGCAGGTGGTGTTCCGGTCGTAGGCAGCTACTCGGCGCTCAGCACATTTCTCGAGCGTACGGATATTGATCAGATCCTCGTGACGTTGCCACTTGAAGATCATCATCTGCTTCCTGAGATCATGGAGCAGCTCAAAGATTCGATAGTCGACATCAAAGTCATTCCAGACCTCTACCAGTTCGCCAGTATCGGCGGTGCAATCGAGGAGTTCGAGGGATTGCCGGTTATCAGCTTACAGGCTTGTCCGCTCGATGGTATCAACCTGTTTACGAAGCGAGCGCTAGACCTGGCGTTAGCCACAGCGCTGCTGGTCTTGCTGTCGCCGTTCATGTTGATCATCGCCATGCTCGTAAAGCTCAACTCCAAAGGACCGGTCTTTTACAAACAGGAGCGAGTGAGTTTCGACGGTACCCGATTCAAGATAATCAAGTTCCGCACCATGCAGGTTGATGCGGAAGCCAGTGGGCCGGGATGGACAAAACCCGGCGACGAACGAGTGACGCTTCTTGGGCGCATACTTCGCTCTACGAGCCTCGACGAGCTTCCGCAGTTGATTAATGTACTTCGCGGTGACATGTCGATTGTGGGACCGCGGCCGGAGCGCCCGGTATTTATTCAGGAGTTCCGTCAAAGGGTTCCTCGTTACATGCTGAGACACAAGGTTCCAGCAGGTATGACTGGATGGGCTCAAGTGCACGGGTGGCGAGGGGACACCTCTATCGACAAGCGTATTGAGTACGATCTCTACTATATAGAGAATTGGTCGCTACTTCTTGACATCAAGATACTGTGCCTCACTTTGTTCAATGGGTTCCGTAATCGTAATGCGTACTAGAGCTCTTTAACTTCTCCTTTTAATCTTAGAGCAAGTTGAGCCACGTGCCTTCCCTGTGCCCGTGCGATCACCCTTTCGTTTGTTGTTGGTTGGCGCTGTCCTCGCTCCCCAGCGATAGTAGAAGCCCCATAGGGGGTTCCCCCACTTATTTCGTCGATTGTGAGAAGCTCCTTGGAGCTATACGGAACTCCAGCAAACACCATACCTTGATGGAGGAAAAAAGAGGCAAGAGTCATAATTGTAGTTTCTTGTCCACCATGCTGGCTCGCTGTCGATGTGAAGGCCGCGCCGATTTTTCCGATGAGCGCCCCCTTCACCCAAAGGCTACCTGTCGCATCGATGAAGGCCCGCATCTGTGCGGTAGCGCTTCCGTATCGCGTAGGAGAGCCCAGAATGATTGCGTCAGCATCGACCAGTCTCTTGGGATCCGCATGAGGTATGTGGGAGAACCTCTGCTTCGGCTCCAAGGCGTTCATTTTTTCGAGAATGTCTTTTGGCAGAGTTTCAGCTACCTGGAGAACTTCGACTTCGGTGTGAGGAATTTCACGAGCCCCCTCTGCGACTGATTCTGCAAGGCTGTAAACGTGACCATACGTGCTGTAGAAAATTACCTGAATCCTAGCTGTCATTGAACCTCCTATCGTTGAAACGACTAGACCTCCAAACCTAACTCTTCGAGGTCCACCCCAAGTCGATCGTCTTCGTCCTATGTACGCGTTCTCTCTCTCGCCAGAAGTGAGGTAAGTCATTTCGAGCCACAGGTCGACGCGGTATTCCAACGCGAAATCATGTTTGTCGTCGCGAAAAGGAGCGGGCTGTGGTGAAAAAATTAAAACCGATTAGTGAGCAGGTCATCGTGATAACAGGCGCATCGAGTGGGATCGGCCTTGCAACGGCTCGTATGGCAGCCCGACGCGGAGCTCGCCTTGTTCTTGCGAGTCGCAGCGAAGAGAGTTTGACGCGCTTACAAGAAGAGATACGTCAGCACGGAGGTGAAGCCGTGCACGTCGAAGCTGATGTGTGTCACGAAGGAGATGTCGAGCGCATAAGCAGCGTTGCCGAGGAGGAGTTCGGTGGCTTCGACACGTGGGTGAACAATGCGGGCACCAGTATTTATGGGAAGCTCGAGGATGTTCCCGTCGAAGATTTTAGGAAGTTGTTCGAAACCAATTTTTGGGGAGTAGTCTACGGTTCTCTGACGGCTCTCCGGCATCTTCGAACTCGAGGTGGAGCGATCATAAACATGGGAAGCGTGGCTTCCGACATAGCGATGCCCTTGCAGGGAATGTTCTCAGCGACCAAGAGCGCGGTAAAGTCCTTCACAGATGCTCTACGGATGGAGGTCGAAGTGGATCGCTTACCAGTCTCGGTTACTCTGATTAAGCCTGGTAACGTAGATACGCCCTATCCTCAACACGCCAAAAGTTATTTCGAAGACGCCCCGACCAATCCCAAACCGATGTATGCCCCTGAGGTAGTGGCCCGGGCAATTTTGCGTTGTGCCGAAGTGCCGCGTGCCGAGATTGTTGTAGGGGGTTTCTCGAAGCTCATGTCGATGGCAGGTCGGTTTATGCCTCGGATTCGTGATTTCATTTTCGAGAGTGCTACGATTCGTATGCAGCATTCAGGTCGTCCTGCCCGCTCAGGTGCAGCGAGTTCACTCGAGCATGCAAGCGAGGATCTTCGCGAGCGTGGGGGGGAAGCCAAGACTACCCTAGAAGGTAGCTTGTATACGCAAGCTTCTCTGCATCCTGTCGTATCCGGTCTCATGATTGTGGGTGGTGGAGTGGCAGTAGCTTCTTTGCTGCGAGCCATGGCTGGCAGTTCACGCCGTGGTAAGCACGTAGTGGGGGCGCGTTCGTAGTGCAGTCATTTTGGCGCATAGGTGAGTATCCCGCCTTTCCGAGCATCAGTGAGAACCTAAGTGTCGATGTGCTCGTGGTAGGCGGTGGTATCACCGGTGTAAGCGTTGCATATCAACTCAAAAAACGGGGACTCAAGGTGTGTCTCGTTGAGGCTGGTCGTATAGCAGGAGGACAGACCGGACGCACCACAGCGCATCTGACCTATGTTACGGATCAACCTTTCCATCGAGTGGCACACCGGATCGGAGAGAGCAACGCGAAATCCTTGTGGGCTGCAGGGAAGACGGCTATCGACATCATTCAGCAGACCATCGAGCATGAAAAGTTATCCTGTGATTTTCGAAGGATTGCAGGCTACTACCACGTGTCGCCGATGGGCATGGACCATGATGAGTCCGAGGTTGATAAGGAGTTAAATGCCTTAAATCGAGCGGGGCTCGATGCGTCATTTGTACCTTCTGCTCCTCTCTTTCGACGTCCAGGAATCGAATTTGCAGCGCAGGCAAAATTTCACCCGGTGGAGTATGTTACCTCACTTGCCCAAGTCATTAATAGAGACGGTAGCTACGTCTTTGAACGCTCTCAAGTGACCGAGTTCCACGAGTCTCCCGTACGTATTCGTGTCAATGACTGGTCTATATCGGCCTCTGATGTGGTTCTGGCTACTCACGTGCCCCTCCAGGGGTTAGCAAGTGCAGTCACAGCTACGACCTTTCAGACCAAGATTTATCCGTATATGACCTACGCTGTACGAGCGCGGATACCAAAGGATGTACTTCCCGAAGCGTTGTTCTGGGATACTCATGTCCCATACTACTATGTTCGCATCGACAGTGGTGAGGACAACGATTCCGCCATTGTCGGCGGAAAAGACCACAAGACAGGCCAAGCAGTACATCCCGAAAGTGCGCTCTACGAGCTGCAGAACTACGCAGCTGGCTTTTTGCCAGCGCCGATCATCATGCAAAGCTGGTCAGGACAGGTAGTAGAAACTCATGACGGCCTACCGTTCATAGGAAAACTGCTCGATCATCAATACATAGCAACGGGCTTCGGGGGAAACGGAATGACTTTCGGAACTCTCGCAGGCCTGATGATCTCCGAAGAGATAGTAAAAGAAGCTAATCCATGGCAAGAGCTCCTTTCTCCGCATCGAAAAAGGCCTTTCACGGGTGCATGGCACTACGTAAGAGAAAATCTCGATTATCCCTATTATATGGTGAAGGATCGAATCATGCGCCACGAGTCGATCCCTCTCGAAGACATAGGGCCGGGAGAGGGCGCCGTGACAGTTGTTTCCGGCCGGAAGCGTGCAGTCTATCGTGATCATGATGGTTCATTGCATACGTTGTCTCCGAGCTGCACCCATCTTGGGTGTCGAGTTCATTGGAATTCAGCAGAAAAGTCCTGGGACTGTCCTTGTCACGGATCTCGCTACTCGGGTAATGGCAAAGTGATTGCTGGGCCTGCAGAACGAGATCTACAGCCGGTAGATCTCGAATCCTCGACTCCAGCTATGCGGCCGGCCATAGAGCCCGGGGAGAGGTGGGAGATTCCACCCAATGCGTAAGCTGTTCTCATCCGTTTGGGTGTTCTGGGTGATCATACGAAGGACGAATATGTAAGGTCGAGGCTCTTGCGGTTGTAAGCGTTCGAACGAGCGACTCAAGTGCTACCCCTCTCTTCTCACGATCGGGAATCCTCAAAATAGCGGAGGGGTGATACGTCGAGAAAATTCGTCCTCCGTGCGGTCCGATAACAGGTGTATCTCCCAGTTCTTTTAATGTGACTCGACGGCGAAGAACGGCGCGTGTCGCGGTTGCTCCCAAGCATACGATGACGAGTGGCTGAACCAAGCGTATCTCTGCGGCAAGCCACGGATAGCAGGCCTGTATCTCTTCGGATGTCGGTGTCTGATGTAACCTCCTTGTTCCTGCTCGCTTCCACTTGAAGTGCTTCACTGCGTTGGTCAGATAGATCTCCTCTCTATTCATCCTGGCCATATGGAGTGCCCGGTCCAGAAGCTTGCCGGCAGGTCCGACGAATGGCAGCCCTACCATGTCTTCCTGCTCCCCGGGCTGTTCGCCTACCAACATGATTTCCGCATCGGATGGGCCTTCCCCGAATACGGTTTGTGTAGCGTTGCGGTACAGAGGACAGGAGGTGCATTCAGTCGCGTATTCCTTGAGGGACTCGATTGTTTCGATGTCTGTGGTCTGGGTACGACGGCTTCGGATGTGTTGAAATGATGAGTCTTCTGTATCCATAGGGCTCGGAGAAAGGGGAAAAAGTCGTTGGATAACCCACGGACTCTATGATTCCCTATGGGTACCTCGTGGCAATGCGCAAGGGCACGTCGGACGTGCTGCGCATCACGCGGTGCTGATCCTCCACATGTCCTTCGCGGAGAGGGGTAGACCCTGTCCGCCCTGAATAGCTATTGCAATAAAAAAGGTTTCACCATGGCATGTCTCGGCGTTCGTCTCGATGCCTGCAAAACGAACCCCGATCTCCATGTCCCGCGCAGCGACAGCAGCCCCGGGTCAGCAATCTGAAATGATCTCTTGACCGTGCGACGTTGACCTCGCCGTATAGGAATAATGTTAGTGTGGATGTGAAAGCGAGGAGGGTGGATATCCGCCCCCTCTCCGCCCGTGAGCCTCGTCAGTAGATGATATGTCTGATGCTCCGCACTGCGTGAGGATATTTTCGGCCCGTTGACACCAATCCGCGTCATCGCAGTGTACTGTTAGGAGTATGCCTCCGTCCCTGATTTGTCCCTCGTATCTCTTAGCCTCATACTCTGGAATCCCCAGGCCAATGAGCCCACCCGTCAGCCCGCCCACCGCACTCCCTGCCCCGATACCGGCCAATGTTGCAACGATTGGTCCTGCAGCCAACAAGGGGCCTAGTCCAGGAATAGCTAACGAGCCTGCCCCAGCAAGCCAACCTAAGGTGCCCCCAACGAGTGCGCCGGCGGCCAGTCCAGCTGTGGCACCTTCAGGAGCTTTTGACCCGACCTCATGAGTTAGATCCTTCACTGTCTCCGGAGACGGCATGAGCGCCGAAACATCGGCATTCCGGAACCCGTTGGCTTGTAGCGTCGTGACGCCGTTCTCGAGGTCCTGACGTGAGCGAAAGATACCCAGAACGACGTAGTTTCTCGGCTCATCTGCTTCCTGAGTCGAAGGGTGCCGCTTTATGCCATCCATATATACACATCAGTGCATGGCATCCCCTGTTGCTTCGTGAGACGGCTCAGCTGGCTTTTGACGTAGTGCATCGCTCGACATCACCTTCGAGTAGAGTCCAACAAGGAGGAGGGTAGGCGCCCACTGTCCGACAAATAGAGCATCCTGAAATCGACCAGTAAGTCGGAGAATGAGTGAGGCTCCCACTGAAAATGCAGCTCCAAGCAGAAAGCTATCCGCGGGCACACTTTCGATCTGCGAGGTTACGCGCTCTGCCAACCTTTGTGCCTGTTCCTGTGCCGAGTATGATTGCTGCATAAGTCACCCTTTTTGTCGATTGTCGGCAGAAGTCTACGGATACCTGGGACGTTATCCATGAGAGGGCGCAGGCAGGATTGCACGAGCTTGGTTCTACGATTCGATGAAATTGTGCGCTTTTGTGTCGGAGACGGGCCTCCTACGGCTCAAAGGCCTGTCCTGGATCATGGGCGAATCAGCGTTGCTCGTCCCAAAGTTTGTAAGCGCTCTGATAGCGGACAACAACAACTCACCTTTTTCCTGTGGAAGAATTTGAAGGGGAGAAACGGCATGAAGAGAGTTCTTACTATCGCTCTCATTGTAGTTTGTCTGGTGCGCTTGGCAGTTGCTGTTCCGCCAAGTGAAGACAGGGAGAGTCGAGCATTCCAAGATGAGCTCAGAGCGAGCGAGCGAGGTGTTCCTGAGGACGAGAAAACGCCCGAGGGGTTGGCGGCAACTCGTGTCGGCGAGGGGTGGGATGAGTCTTCAAACACGAATCCGAGGGAATCTGGAGAGCTACAAGTCGAGACGCAGGTAGATAGCACCAGCTCTCTTTCGCGTGAAGATCGAAGGAAGTTAGGGCTTGCGGCAGGGCAATTGTTGATGCACGTCAATAAGGCGCGCAAACTCCTTTCTCGAGACGATGTGAGTACAGCACTAGAACAGATAGACAAGGCTCTTGTTTTATCCCGAATAATCGAGAGCAATACTCCGGTTTTTTCGGTTACTAGCAAGATCTCATCGGGCGATCTCAGGTATGACGACGAAAGCACGGTATCGGCGCCTTTGATTCCAGTTTGCTCCAAGCTCACGCAGGCTATGCTGCTGGCGCCAATTGTAGCCTCTAGGAGCATGAGGGATTCCTCGGATGCAAAAGCGAAGGAAAAGGAGCACGAAGAGCGTGAAGGATTGCTTTATCGGATGAGTGACGTACGTGCTTTTGCCTCGACTGCTTATATCGATATAGCGTACACGAGAGTGAATCTTGAGGAGGCTCTTAGAGAGTCGAAGAAAAATAATGCGCAGCGTGCGCAGTCTCTGCTAGGAACTGTCCAGAAGGGCGTATTGCTCTCGTACAACGAAACAGACATCCCGGTCATTCAGGCTCGTGATAGCCTCGCCATAGCGCGAGTTCTTGCCCGACAGGGAAAGATGGAAGATGTCCGCCGAGCACTGAACGCCTCTGCTGGCGCTCTCGACAGATACAAGCCGCAAGCGGGGCAGACTCAGTCTGAGCAGGTAGCAGGCGTAAAGAAAGAGATCCTGGAATCTGCAGAGTCAGTGTGGGAAGAAGATTCCTCCCTCGCCGCACGCATCGATGATTGGAGTCGAGAGATATCCGAGTGGATTCAGCTTGGGTGACGGTTCGCGTCCCTGAGCCTCATTTTGTGTGCCTTTGGGCTAGTCGATCAAATACTCTATCCATATCGATCCCCTTGTAAGCCAAGAGTACCATGAGGTGAAAGATCAAGTCCGATGACTCGTCGATCAATCGATCATCGGAATCATTCTTCGCGGCGATGACGACCTCTACACCCTCTTCGCCTACTTTCTGGGCGATTCTATCCAACCCCTCCTGAAATAGCGTAGCAGTATACGAAGAGCTCGGTGGAGCCGCCTTGCGAGACGCAATTACGGCCTCGAGCGTTTCCACAAAATAGCTACCTTCGTTTAGCGTTTCTCCAAAGCAGGTGTCCGAGCCAGTATGACAGGTCGGGCCTTTGGGTTCGGCCAGTACGAGCACGGTGTCCTGATCGCAGTCAACGCGGATGTCGCGAACTTCAAGAAAGTGCCCAGAGGTCTCACCCTTAGTCCACAAGCTTTGGCGTGAGCGGCTGAAGAAAGTCACTCGTCCAGATGTCTTTGTAGCCTCGAAGGCCTCGGCGTTCATGAAGCCCAGCATGAGAACGTGACGAGTGCGCGCGTGCTGTATGATCGCAGGAGCAAGACCGCCCAGCTTGCTGAAATTAATGTTGCTCATCTTCGCACCTCTATACCATTTCCCGAGAGATATTCTTTGAGGCTGGCTATCTGGATTACCTTATCGTGAAAAACGCTGGCTGCAAGAGCTGCATCAGCTGCACCCACTTCGAACACCTCCTTGAAATGTCGCCGCGAGCCAGCACCACCGGAGGCAATTACCGGTATGCTCACCGAATTGCTCACCATGCGAGTTACTTCCAACGCGAACCCTTCCTGGGTACCGTCTTGATCCATCGACGTGAGCAGTATTTCGCCGGCACCGCGCCCGCTAACCTCCTGTGTCCACCTGTGTGTGTTCAAGCCAGTCGCGCATTTTCCACCTCCTATAAACACCTCGTCACCGCGCTCGGTTCTACGTGTGTCTACGGCAACTACTATGCATTGACTACCGAACTCTCGGGCGAGCTCGTTAATCAGATCCGGGTTCTTTACGGCCGCGGAATTGACCGAAACCTTGTCAGCGCCTGCAGACAACAACCTAGATACATCCGAAACAGTGCGAACTCCTCCTCCGACTGTGAATGGAATATCAAGTACGTACGCCACCTTTTGCACGACCGCCACAGTGGTGCTCCGCTCTTCTTCCGTCGCCGAGATATCGAGCAGCACCAGTTCGTCCGCACCTTCGGCACAGTAGCGTTGCGCGCTTTCCACAGGATCTCCTGCGTCGCGCAGGTTTCCGAAATTGACGCCCTTCACCGTCCGCCCTCCTTTGATATCCAGACAAGGTACGATCCTCTTTGCTACCATACGAACTCCATGACCTCCTCTCGTACCAGTGCCCCGGTATACAGAGCTTTTCCCACGATCACCTCGGCGACTCCCTGCCTCGAAAGCTTGCGCACGTCTCCTGATGACGACACCCCGCCGCTCGCAATCAGGCGCAGCTCGGGATACCGTTGTGTAAGCTTAGCGTAGAGTGAGAAAGATGGGCCTGCTAGCATTCCGTCACGCCCTATATCCGTCGACATGAGAGTTTTGAGGCCAGCAGGGACGTACCAGTCTACGACCGTCGAGAGAGAAAGCTCCGCTGACTCCTGCCAGCCGTTGACCCGCACGAACCCATTTAAAACGTCGACACCTAGAATTATCCGCTCCGGTCCAAAGTGCTCGAACCATCTCTCGCATTCCAGACGCTCCTTTACTGCCGCCGACCCCACCACAATCTGTGATGCACCTGCCAAGATAGCAGCATTCAAGTCCTCCTCCCGGCGTAGTCCACCACTGAAATCGACCTGCAAGTGTGTCGAAGCGCAGATCGTTTCAAGGATAGACAGGTGCATTGGTCTTCCGCATTTTGCTCCCGAGAGATCAACTAGGTGCAAGCGGCCATATCCTTCAGCCTCGAAGCGTTTCGCTGTCTCTAGGGGGTTCTCGGCAACCACGTGCCGTGTACCGAAGGCGCCCTGCTCGAGTCGGACGCCCTTACCGTCCATAATATCGATTGCGGGTACAATTCTGGTGATCATGGATTCCACCTCAAGAAATTTGCGAGCAGTTTGCTCCCGGTAGCGCCGCTTTTTTCGGGGTGAAACTGAACCCCTACAAAGTTTCCGACTGCCAAAGCCGCCGAGAAGGTCTCGTCGTATGTGCACGAAGCTATCGTGTAAGGGCAGATATCGACTCGATAGCTATGTACGAAGTAGAAATACGAGCGGTCTTGTATGCCGTCGAATAGTGGGTGTTTCGCGACCATAACCGTGCTCCACCCCATGTGCGGTATCTTCTTTGGCGCCGTGAAACGACGAACGACCGCGTCCGTAATCGATAGACACCCCGTCTCGTTCTCCTCTGAAGCTCTACAGAGGAGTTGGAGTCCAAGACATACCCCAAGTACCGGCTGACGAAGACCCTTGATAACTCTATCAAGACCTCGATTGGTGAGATACCGCATGGCCGAGCTTGCTTCCCCGACCCCCGGAAAAATCACCCGAGGCGCCGCCCTGAGTACGTCAGGGTCATCCGTGACCACGAACGAGGCCCCCAAGCGACCGAGTGAGTTGGATACTGATTGAATGTTGCCTGCGTTGTATTTGATGACAGCGATGTCCACTACAGCGCTCCTTTCGTACTTGGTACTCCACGTATGCGACCGTCTCGGGTAAGAGCTGCCTTCAAAACCCTACCGACTCCCTTGAATATCGCCTCCGCTTTGTGATGCTCGTTTTCGCCTTTAGCCTCGATATGAAGGGTTACCCGAGCGGCGTCTGTGAAGGACCGGAAGAAGTGTTTGAACATCTCCGTTGGTACGTCGCCGATCTTTTCCCGCTTAAATGAAACGTTCCACTCTAAGTGGCTTCTTCCTGAAAGATCGATAGCAACTTCTGCAAGAGCTTCGTCCATCGGTAGGAGGAACCCGTACCGATCGAGTCCAGCCTTGGAACGCAGTGCCTTCGCGAAAGCCGCACCCATGGTAATTCCCACATCTTCTATCAGATGGTGTTCATCGACGTGCAAATCACCCTTGGCGTCGATCGTCAATCCGAAGCCTGCGTTGTACGCGAGAAGATCGAGCATATGGTCGAAGAACCCAAGACCGGTTCGCACTGATACCATCCCTGGATTATATAATGCGAGGTCTATCGTAATAGCCGTTTCTTTGGTCACGCGTTCGATACGAGCACGGTATTCTGCCGCAGTCACGAAACGGCGCACCTCTTCCCACGATTGAGTGGTCAAAACCGCATCTGGATCGGTCGATGTGGCAAACAAAATACCGCGTGCTCCGAGATTGGTAGCAAGCTTGATGTCTGTTCGACGATCGCCGATAACGAATGAATTCCTCAGGTCGTACTCTCCTGCAAGATACTGTCCCAACATTCCGAGGCCAGGCTTGCGAGTCAGCTTTCCCTCGTGCTCGAACGTGCAATCGACATGCACGTCGGCAAAACGCACCCCTTCACCTTCCAGCGTTTCGAGCATTAAGCGCTGCAGGGGCAAGAAGCGCTCCTCAGGGAAGGCAGGCGTACCTAATCCATCTTGATTAGTCACCATCACTAGTTCGTAATCGGTGTCACGAGCGATTGCAGAAAGGGCTCCTATTGCACCCGCTATGAATTTGAATTTCTCGAGAGAGTCGACCTGTTGGTCGACCTGCGGCTCCACGATAATTGTCCCATCACGATCGATGAACAGAGCACGCTTCATACAAATCTCCTAAGTACATTCAGTAGGCTCGTGTTTTCGGAAGGTGTACCCACGGTTATCCTTAAGCATCCGCGGCACCCCGGCTCGCTTGAGCGGTCCCGGACGATTACTCCGTTAGTTCGCAAATACTCGAACAACTCAGCCGAGCGATCGAAGCGCACTAACAAAAAGTTCGCATCCGACGGATAAATACATTGGACGGATGGAATAGTTGCTAGTTCGTGAGTGAGCCGCTTGCGCTCGCTCACTATCGCCGAGATCTGCTGCTTTATGGAGGTGGGGTCGGCGAGAGATTCGATGACGCGGGCCTGAGTGAGACAGTTTATGTTGTATGGAGACTTTATCTTAGACAGGGTCGCTACAATTTTTTCGTCCCCTATCGCCACGCCAAGGCGAGCGCCTGCAAGACCCCACGCCTTCGAGAGTGTTCTGAGTACGACCAGACGGTCACATTCGTCGATCAGCCCTACGGCACTCTCCCCAGTCGCAAAGTCCACGTAAGCTTCGTCTACAACTACCACACCGGAAAACACGTCGAGCAGCTTGCGCACGACAGAAAGCGGGAGTTGATTCCCGGTCGGATTGTTCGGAGAGCAGACGAAGAGGATCTTCCCTTCGCTTGCGAAAGCAAGTGCCGGAATGTCAGGTGCGAACTCCTCTGTAAGAGGAACCTCACGTACGCGTACGTCGTTTGTGTAGGCCGCTACTTTGTACATTCCGTATGTCGGAGGCATGGTTACTACCACGTCTCCAGGGGCGGCTATCGCCCGCACGAGCAGGTCGATAGCTTCATCGGATCCGTTTCCGATGAACAGCCTCGACGCAGGCACGTTCCATATCTTGGACAGACAGGCCTTTACCTCGCGCTGGTGAGGATCTGGATACCTGTTCACATCACTGGCGAAGGGGTTCTCATTGGCATCGAGATAGACCTGAGCGGTGCCAGTAAACTCGTCACGAGCTGTAGAGTACGGAAGCAGTCTAGCGATGTGCGGACGAATCAGTTTCTCAATCATATTGAGCCTCCCAATCGCAAGGTCACGGCTCGTGCGTGAGCTTCTAGCCCCTCCGCCCGAGCCATCTCCAAGACGGTAGAGGATAGGGCTTGCAAGCCGTCCGGTGTGGCTCTCTGAAAAGTTACCTTTTTCATGAAGGTATCGACGGATAAACCGCTTACTGCAACTGCCGATCCTGCCGTGGGGAGAATGTGATTAGTTCCGGATGCATAGTCCCCCAAAGTTTCTGGAGTCATGTATCCGACGAATACTGATCCCGCATTGCGAACGAGGGAAAGGAGTTTATCGACAACTGTCTCAGCGCATGCGAGGATCAAGTGCTCAGGAGCATAGACATTCGCAAACTGCAGAGCCTCATCCAGCGAACTGAGGACGACCATGAGACTGTTGTCTAGGGCCCTGGCAGCGATACTTTCCCGCGGTAGCAGGCCGACCTGTCGTTCAATCTCCTGTTCAATTTCGTCGGCTTGATTCGTGCAGGTGACTACTGCTACCACCTGACTGTCCGCACCGTGCTCGGCTTGCGCCAGTAAATCTGCCGCTACAAAGCGCGGATTCGCGCCTCTATCGGCTATGACCAGAACCTCCGATGGACCAGCTGGTAGATCGATCGCTATGCCTCGAGCAGCCACCTGCAACTTCGCTTCGTTGACAAACCTATTACCGGGACCAAATATCTTCGCGACGCTCGGGACGCTTTCGGTACCGTATGCAAAGGCCGCGACCGCCTGTGCTCCACCAAGGGCATAGATCTCGTCGATTTCGAGGCGCTGGGCGACATAGGCGATATTCGCGTCTAATCCCTCAGCTCGAATAGGGGTAGTAACTGCGATCTCTCTACAGCCGGCAACTCGCGCCGGAACAGCGAGCATGATTAGAGTGGAAAACAGGGGAGCTGTTCCACCGGGCGTGTACAGCCCGACACGCTCGATCGGTACTGCGCGACGCCAGCAGGTTACTCCGCTCACGGTCGACACGGGTCGTTCTTCAATAATCTGCGAGCTGTGAAACGCTGCTATCGAATCGATCGCACGATCGATGGCAGCCTTGACCGAGGGCGGCGCGAATGCCGCTCGTTTGTCGCGCTCGGCCGAGCTGATGCGCCATGAGCTTGGAATATATCGGTCGAACTTTTCCGCAAATCGTGTCAGGGCCACATCCCCCTCAGTCCGAACAGCCTCAATGATCTCCCGGACCGTTCCGCGTAGCTCCTCGGGCCTTTCTTGCAGGGGTCGCGCTGCCAACGTTCTCCAACTGAGAGCTTCGGGATAGTCGCGGCGTTTCATACAATCACCTTTTCAATGGGGAGCACTAAAATTCCTTGAGCGCCTGCGTCACGGAGCTTATCTATCAAGCTCCAGAAATCGTCTTCTCCCACTACTGTGTGCAGAGAGCTCCAGCCGGGACTAGCAAGTGGAAGGATGCTGGGGCTCTTGAGACCTGGAAGAAGCTTTACGATCTCTGGGATCGCCTCGTTGGGGGTGTTGAGAGTTATATACTTGGTCCGCTTTGCTCGTTGTACCGCATCTATTCTGAACACGAACCTGTCGAGAATAACGCGCTTCTCTTCTGGTATTGCGGGTGTCGAGATGAGCACAGCCTCCGAATCGAGTATCGTCTCCACTTCACGAAGGCCATTACTCATGAGCGTACTGCCAGAGCTCACAAGATCACAGATGACGTCAGCGAGGCCGAGGCCAGGGGCGATCTCGACGGAGCCCGAGAGTTCGTTTATCTCCGCAGTCACTCCGTTTCGCTCGAGAAAGTTTCGAAGAATGCGGGGATACGAGGTGGAGATGCGGGTGCCCATCAATGATCTGATGCCCGAGTATTCCATGCTACGAGGAACTGCAATCGAAAGTCGACAGCGGCCGAAACCGAGCGGTCGCGTTATCTGAACGGCGACATCCCTTTCGGCAACTACATTCCGACCAACTATCGCGGCATCGACGATGCCCTCTGCGACGTACCCCGGAATATCGTCATCTCGAAGAAACAAGAGTTCGAATGGAAAGTTGTAGGCAGGAGACCGGAGCTTGCCTCCGCAAGGTTCGAATTCGATACCGCATTCCGCGATAAGGGTTCGTGACAAGTCGGTGAGCCGCCCCGATTTCTGGATAGCGAAACGTAATAAGTTCATTTTCACCTCGAACGGTAAAAACAGTGCAAACAAGCCAAGAAATGTAGGAAAGAAAGGGACTATGTCGCGCTAGGCGCGATGATGATGAAGGATATGGGCTGGGACAGCGAACATGTCACAAATCTCGCACAGCTTCAGACGTAAAGCAAATACTATGTGCTACTGATCTGAATACTGATCTGAAGCTGTCTTCAACCTACTACAGATAAAGGATAAGAGCCCACGCAGTTGAACCTCATTACAGGTCGTGGTGCCGCATTCACGTGCTGTCTCTCTATCTTCTGCTAGGTATGCACCTGTACTTCGACGCATCCATAGGGACGAACATGCAGTCTGCGTGCCGCAAGGTCCCCGAATGCCAGATTCATACACCTCATGTAGGTATCGGCGATGTCACGAGGAGCGATTGCTAGAATGGTGCCTCCGAATCCACCACCATGGACGCGGTAGCCTATGCGATTGTCAAAGCGGCCCGAAAGCTCTTCACTCAATGCGAGAGCTACAGATATGGGTTGTGTGCCGGGGTGGTCGGCCTCGTAGCAGTTTTGAAGAAGTCGCCAGGAGGAACTCCCGCTTTCTCGAACAAGCTCGATGAATTGTCCGAAATTCCCGGTCTGCAGCGCCTTTACCTGTCTTTCGACCCGGACATTCTCTGCAAAGAAATGAAGGGCTCTGAGTAGTGCTCTATCCCCACAGTGGAGTCTAATCTCTCGGACATTCTGCAGCACGTCCTCCAGAGTGATCTCAATCAAGCGTTCCTTGTTGAAATAGCTGGCAACGTCCCTCATTTCCGCGGGAATCGACTTGTATTCGAAGGTAAGGGAGGAGTGATCGCCTCCCGGATTAACGAGTATCAATTCGTGGGAGTGCTCGGAGAACGAAATAGAAACGCGCTCGATTTGTGGACTTATGGGATTCCTAAAGCTCATCTCCACTACCCCGCCCATACCGACGGAGAGTTGATCCAATAGTCCGACAGGCTTGCCCCAGTATCTGTCCTCAGCCTCCCTTCCAATGTTAGCCAGTGTGCGAACGTCTATCGACGAGCTATTGAAGAGGTTGTTGAGCACGGTGCCTACGAGCATCTCTAGAGCTGCGGATGAACTCAAACCCGATGCGAATAGTACGTCGCTGTCCATCAGCATTTCGAGACCGCCCAGCTCGTAGCCACGCTTAGCGAAGCCTGCGGCGATTCCTCGCAGAAGCTGAGAGGTGGGATGTTCTGACTCATTTGGCTCAAGCGCGGTAATGTCGATCTGAAAAGGGCGCTCGAACCCCCTCGAATAGACTGTCCAAACGCAGCCTTCGCATGGGCGGACTGCCGCTATGACATCCAAGTCGATCGTTGCAGCCAAAACGTGACCACCATTGTGGTCGGTGTGATTGCCCCCGATCTCACATCTGCCAGGGGCGCTGTAGACCGAGCACGGCGGACTGTCGAAGATCTGAAAAAAACGGTCTGAGAGGCCTTGATACCGCCGCCGCTGTCGATCAAGAACCTCCGCGGACTCCCCATAAAGAAGAGATAAATCGCTGGTGAGTGTCGTTTCCATTTTTTCGGAGGAGTCTCTCGTCATTCGGGCGGTTACCTCGCGCTTCCTTGGGATGGGGGACGGGCGTCGATCATAGGCAGAATGTCTACGAATGCCCTATGATTTCAGTGAGCCAGAAAACGGTATGAGATTCGAAACGCCAGAAACACCACATCGACGGTGGAATCCTCTCAAACGAGAGTGGGTGCTCAATTCGCCACACAGGATGAGGAGGCCATGGCAGGGTCGAGAAGAGGGCCTGTCCGCCGTGGACAAGCCTCGATACGACCGAGAGTGCTATCTGTGCCCGGGTAATCAGCGCGCGGGAGGAGTCAAGAATCCCCCTTACACGGACGTATTCGCCTTCACGAATGATTTCTCTGCGCTTTTACCCGAAGGACCCCAGACAGCAGAGCAGGCCGCATGCCGAGGGCTCATACGAATTAAAGGCGAAGGAGGGATATGTCGAGTGATCTGTTTTTCTCCCAGGCACGACGTGACCTTGGCCGACATGGATATCGCCGCTATCGAAATGGTGATCCGCCTCTGGCGTGACGAGTACGATGCCTTGGCGCGACAGCCCATCATCGAGTACGTCCTCACCTTCGAAAACAAGGGAGAAATCATGGGGGCATCCAATCCCCACCCGCATGGTCAGATATGGGCTACATCCTACATTCCGACCATTCCCAGCCGGGAGATTGCAGCGCAGGTTGATCATTTCAAGGCGCATGGAGAGTCGCTACTACACGAGTACGTAAAATGGGAGGTCTCTGAGCAGGATAGGATCGTGGCGATAAATGAGGATTGGATAGCGCTCGTTCCCTTCTGGGCTTCTTGGCCTTTTGAGGTGGCGATACTCCCGCGCCCGCTGCTCGCCTCCACTCTTGACCTTCTCCCGGAACAGATCTCTTCTTGGGCATCCATTTTACAGGAAGTTCTCAGGCGGTACGATGGACTCTTCGGAGTGCCGTTCCCTTACTCTATGGGGCTATACCAACATCCGATAAAGGGAGAGCGCTTGCGTGGGGTAAGTCTTTATCAGTCCTTCTATCCGCCGCTTCTTCGCTCCGCATCGGTGCGAAAGTTCATGGTTGGGTTCGAACTATCTGCAGAACTTCAACGAGACATTACCCCCGAGTTCGCTGCTGCGAAGCTCCGAGAAGTCTCCTTCGAGCGCCGAGTGACGCGTGGCATACCATGAAAGCACGGTAAGGGTGAAAACAAACCTAATACTGAAAGGTTTCTCATCATGACAGCTTCCGTTCCACGAGCCGAGTATCCTCGCCCCCAATTCGAGCGTGACGAATGGCTCAATCTGAACGGGGTGTGGTCGTTTGCCTTTGATTTTGGTCGTTCCGGTTTCGAGAGGAACTTCGGCCGGTCTACAGGATTCGATCGAGAGATTCTGGTGCCATTCTGCCCCGAAAGTGCACTCTCCGGTATCGGTCACACGGATTTCATCGACAGTGTCTGGTATCACCGAACGATTGAAATACCGACGAGTTGGCGCGGGAAGAAAATTCTACTCCATTTCGGCGGCGTAGACTTCGAGAGTCACATCTATGTCGATGGTCGTCATGTTGGAGGTCACTTCGGCGGCTCTGTCTCCTTCTGGATAGACGTTACAAACTTCGTAGCGGCCGGTTCTCGGCACCACCTTGTTGTGCATGCGAGGGATGATACCCGTTCGACAATACAAGGAGGAGGCAAACAGTCCCTCGATTACCAGTCGGTTGGATGTTTTTACACCCGAACCACAGGAATATGGCAATCAGTTTGGATCGAGGCCATCTCGCCGTACGGGCTGCTGGGCTGCGAGCAGCTCGCCGACGTGGACATGGGGCAGCTCCACCTCAGACCCATTTTTATACAACAACGGCGTAATCTGAGCTTTGTTGCGACTGCATACCTCGATGGGGAAAAAATATGCGAGAGTAGAGCTCCTACGACTCACACAGGAACCCTGAGTCTCGATCTTTCCCACAGATTGTCCTTGTGGTCTCCGGATTCACCACGACTGTATGATCTGGTCCTTCAGGTTGTTACTCCGGATGGAGAGATCCTTGACTCGGTCAAAAGTTATGCCGGGATGAGAAAGATACACATCGAGGGCAGTCATTTCTTTCTCAACAATGAGCCCCTATACCTACGGTTCGTGCTGGACCAAGGCTACTACCTGGACGGTATTTGGACGGCTCCATCCGATGACGCTCTGCGCCGGGATATCGAGCTCGGATTAGAGGCAGGCTTCAATGGCGCCCGTTTGCATCAGAAGGTTTTCGAGCAGCGCTTTCATTATTGGGCAGATAGACTCGGATACCTCACCTGGTCCGAGTTTCCGAGCTGGGGCTTGAGTCTGAAAAGTGATGCTGCAGCTCGAAACATGCTGAACGAGTGGCGCGAGATCATACTTCGTGATCGGAACAGCCCGTCCATCATCGCTTGGACCCCTTTGAACGAAACTTGGGATGTTAGCGATCGACATCGACATCGAAGGCTCCACGTCGACGCATACGAGCTAACCAAAGCTATCGATCCGAGTCGGCCCGTGAACGGTGCTAGCGGAGGCTGCCAGGTCGTTACAGACGTTTATACTGTTCATAATTACGAGCAGGATCCACGGAGACTCGCGCACATGCTCGAGCGGCAGTCTGATGGCTCAGTATATCAAACCTTAGGAGATAAAGAGGTCGAGTACAGCGGACAGCCATATGTCGTAGATGAGTTTGGAGGAATAAAGTGGATCCCTGAACTCGCGCTTCAGTACGCTCCTGATTCGTGGGGGTATGGCGTGCCTCCACGTTCGCTGCAGGAGTTCTACGAGCGCCTGGAGGGACAAGTGAACGCTATCCTGTCTCAACACCACGTAAGCGGCTACTGCTACACACAACTAACCGATGTTGAGCAGGAGCAAAACGGTATCTACAATTACGATCGCACGATAAAGTTCGATATGTCGCTGATACGAGACATATTCTCCCGAGCGCCTGGAAATCAGCGCGGGCTGATAGAACATTGAGGGAATTATGCCTAAGGAAGCGAGGCAAAACCCCTCCCTGCTGCGAAAGGGGATCTTTGATTGCTCTTCGATTTTCGCGACAAAGAAAAATCCTCAATGTATCGCAGAGGATACATCTGCGGTTTTTCTCCGCCGTGAAAATCAAATATCAATCAAACCTCCCCTTTCTCGCGACGGGTAGGTTTTGCCTCGCTTCCCGAAGCATTAGGGCGAATCCCGGGGGCGTGCTTGTAAACGTGAACGTGCCCGAAAATTGTAGCTTGTGTTTCGGGTACGTTCACGAGCACGAGCACGTTCACGTGCGGGGAGACATAGGGTCTTGCCTCGCTTTCCTCGCGCCCGCCAGGCCTATCCATATGACCTTTATCATCGCGAGCACGAGCTTAATCCCGTACTCTTTCTACGAGAGAATGTGTAGGAAAGGAGGGCGTTATGAGGTTTGATGTTTTTGAAAGGTTGAGTCCTGGATTCTTTGGTAGACGCAAGAGAAGTAGGCCTATCCAGAAAATGGAGAGGGTAGCCGAGAGCCGACCTGACCCCACAAAGAGACACATGTGCTACGTCGTAACCGAAGATGCAGTCAACGTAGACCAGGCTTTGGGCGGATCCGTGCGCCCTTCATTTCGATGCCTGGATAGGCATGCTCGTTGGCTTTCCGTGCATCAAATGACTCATAGCACTCGAACCCAGTAGGGTATGCGCGTCGCGTCCGTCGATTTGCCGAAGGAAGCTCCGAAAGGCAGCGTAGGCAATCCCTTCCACTGCTAACCAACCGTGAGCCCTAGAGGTAGAGATAGATGAAATTGGAGTCAGTCTCGAATAAAGAAACCGCCCTAATCTGTCTTTCCCATCTAAGATGGGATTTCGTGTATCAACGACCTCAGCACCTCTTGTCGCGTATCGCACAAGAGAGATCGGTGGTGTTCTTCGAAGAGCCCCTATACTCGGATGTGTCGTCTGCATTTCTCGAGCTATCCCAGCCTCTGTCAGGGTTGCTACGAGCGGTCCCTTACCTGCCTAGTAGGCTTCCGCGAAGCGAAGCCGAAGCGCTGCAATCCCAGATGCTCAAGGAGCTCATCACTGAGCGCCGCCTGGATCGGTACGATTTGTGGTATTACACGCCGATGGCGCTAGGCATCAGCCGTACCTTGCAGCCGGACGTCATAATCTTTGATTGTATGGACGAATTGTCGGCTTTCAAAGGCGCGCCGGCGGAGATCAAAGCTTTGGAGGCGGAATTGCTCGATCGGGCGCACGTGGTGTTTACTGGCGGCGCAAGTTTGTACGAAGTAAAGCGGACGCAACACAACAATGTTCACTGTTGTCCGAGCAGTATAGACAAAGAACATTTTGTCCAAGCTCGGAACGGCTTGCCCGAGCCCGAAGACCAAAAATCTATTCCGAGCCCTCGGATAGGTTTTTACGGAGTAGTGGACGAGCGATTCGATGTCAACCTCCTCGACGAGCTTTCTGTTCTTCGCCCCGCATGGCACTTCGTAATCATTGGTCCGGTTGTGAAAATCAACGAGGAAGAACTGCCGAGGGCGGCGAACATTCATTATTTGGGAAAGCGCGAATACGCAGAGCTTCCCCGGTACCTTTCAGGGTGGGACGTCGCGATGCTGCCCTTTGCGCACAACTCGGCAACACGCTTCATCAGTCCAACGAAAACTCCGGAATACTTAGCAGCCGGCCGCCCGGTCGTGTCGACGAGCATACGCGATGTTGTTCGACCCTACGGCGAAGCGGGTGTTGTATCGATCGCCGATTCCCCGGGAGAGTGGCTTAAGGCGATCGAGTTCGAGCTGCAGAGGGCACATGACGAAGTGTGGAGATCTCGAATCGATGAAATATTGTCGAAAACCTCGTGGGATGAAACGTGGGTCTATATGTCGTCTGCCATAGAGACCGCACGCGTTGAGGAATCTGCAGGGGGAGTCATCGAAGATTCGAGAATTGGTCGCAACGCATCGGGTGCGAGCTTCTCCGTGCCGGCCTGATCCTTATCTACAGCAGAGCGCAGTATGGCGATTGCAGGATCCAAGTGAGCAAATAGCCGCCTCATATCGGAGAAGGCTGCAAAGTATTCTTCGCACAGTATTCGCTTGTGCCCACTGCGATGGTCTATGTCCCATATGCCACTGTTGTGCCAGTGGCTCTCGTCTGCCCAGCAGTGGCGGTCTATCAGAGGATAAAGGCAGACTCCGTAAACGTTCGCTCCGCGTGCCACTGCAATGAGAATTTCGTGGAGCGTTTCACGGATCCATTCAGGACGGCCCTTGCCGACATGACTCGTCTCGGAAATGAAGAGTGGGCGCTGATATGTCGCCTCGGCTTCGAGCAAGAGCTCATTGAATGGCTTCCACCTTTCGTCTCTCGGCTTGTAATGCCAGAAGATCGTTTTGTCCCCAGGGTCCTCCCATTGGTTCGCGTGGTAAAAGTTCACGCCTACAAGGTCGAGATAGTCCTCTTTTCCTCCGAGCTCGGGATGAACACGCCCTGCAATCAATTCCGCAGCCTCGTACTGGCTTCGCTTCCGGTTGGCTGCAGCCGCGGCCAAATCCGGGCGATCTCTGGGGGGAACTACATGGATGATCGGATCGACATGAACAAAACGAGCCCGAGGAGTAACCGATCTGATCGCTTCGATAGCTGCTATCGTCGCGCGCACAATCTGCTTCTTGAGTTCCCAACTTTGCCCGAGTGCATGAGGGTACATATCTCCTTCACCACAAATCGCATGGCAAAAATACGAGATCTCGTTGAAGGGAATAATGAGAGGGGCCTCGACACCGTGGTCCACGAGAACCCGTGCCATCTCTTTGCCATACCGTTCGAAACGGTCGATAAATTGTCCACTGAAAATATTCAGGTCATCGGGCCATCCGTAATGACACAGTGTCCAAATAACCTGTACCTGCTCTTCAATCGAAGCGCGCAACATAGGCAAAAAGCTGCTTAGGTCGAAACGCCCACCTCGGTCAACCAGATACCAGCGAATTGCATCCCGAATTGTATGAATTCCTATTTCACGAGCACGAGCATAGTCATGTCGTGCAAAGAGATCATGCTTTGTCGAAGCAATCATGTCGATGCGCTGGCCGTAACAGTTGATCTGATAGGCCGACTCGAATCCACCGAGAAAAAACGATTTGAATGGGGTCTTTAACGCGACCTCGGACGCTTGTGTAGCAATGCTCATTTGAAAAAACCCGGGGAAAAAAGTGATAGCATATTCCTTCTCGGGTCCTCGAGATCTCACGTAGACTTCGCTGAGTGTCTCACTGCTGGTTGAATAGCGAGGCTTCCAGTCTCGTGGTGTCTACGTAGTCTGTGCGAAGACATGTCGATCACGCGATGCACCTTGTACGTCGCTTCAGTGATCCCGTCGCACACCCAGTCGACCCATTCAACTCCTTGCATGAAGCTGTGGTCTTGGTTGCTGACCTCGTATTTCCAGCCCCCGAATCGTCCACGTGAATTAATTCCGAGTCTATCGAGAAAAGGAATAACCAAATCAAGTATATCATCTCTTTCCAGAGATGGGGTGGGATATCCATACTCAGCACAGTAAGACCATGTAGAGACGATCTCATCCTCTTCACGAATGAGCTTGGTCGCTCGCAAGCCGGCAATAGTTGCCTCGACTAGACCCTCTCGATTGACCGACTTATGTGGTGATTCGCTTGTTTCTGTCATCAATGAGTAGTGTGTACGCGCATCTGGTACATTGTAGGGGCTGTAATTCGAGAAAACCGTCACGCGGTAAAATGGGCAATTCGACTCCGGGAAATACATCCAACACTTGGAACCTACTTCCTCTGGTGGACGACCCTTGAGGCCTACCCCGACGATATTGGAGGCGGAGTGCTTCAGTGTCGAGGTGGTGCGGCTCAGCTTACTCGGAAGTCCCTTTACAACTCCTGTGAGAATGTCGAGTGGAATTGTCGAAAGTAGATGTTCATAGTGATACACATCACCTTCCTTGGTGACGACCTCCTTCTTTTCCGGATCTATCGAAATCACTGATTGTCCGAAACGAATATGCTCGCGGCCAATTATGTCTGCCATCGAGTGCCAAATTGCACCCGTGCCTCCGTGCATTGGAAACTTGAAGGTATTGTTCGGTCCCCACGATGCGTCCATGCGTTCGTATACTATGTTTTCCAGGATCCGTTCGATATCGACTACCGCGACGCGCTCGCCAATCCACTGATAAGACATCTGTTGGGCCGGATATGCCCACACCTTGTAGTTATAGGGCAGCATGAACTCGTCGGCCACGCCTTCGCCGAAGACCTGAAGTATCCACTCCCTGAAATCGCTCGGAGATCCATTTGCTCCATTTTTCCAGGTTTGGAGCAGGCCGCGAAGGCATTTCATGAGTGATTCGGTTGGCAGGTAGCGGATGTTGTTTTGAAAAGGATAGGGGACGAACCGATTGTGCAGCCAGACCCATGACTCACGTTCGTGCTCCAACCACTGCGCTCGTGGGATCGCGTGCTCCATGGCTCTGTCGAAGTACTCATAGTGTGAGAACTGGACGTGCCCTCCGATATCCCACCAGAAGCCCTTCTGGTCCTGGAAGCTGGTCGCTAGTCCTCCGGCGCGCTCAGTTTGCTCGAGGATGAGGTAGTCACATTCACCCTTGTCTTTGAGCCTATACGCTGCTCCGAGTCCAGTAACACCGCATCCGATGATTAGATATCGTACAAACATCACGCATTCTCCCGCGAAAAGCCGAATTAGCCGCGAACGGCTGTGTCAGGGTGTCCACCGTTGTCGCATGCGGAAGCTGCTGAAGTGTTATGACCCGGCGCACGATTGTGCGGCTGTTGTAACAAAATCTGTCCAGAAGGTGTCTCGCACTCTCTTTACTAAAACTGCCAACTACGCCCTGAGATGTGCGAAACATATATTGCAATTGGCGCATGATCTGAGTCATATAGTCGTCCTGCCCGGCTTTTACGGGTTCATCGGTTTTCATGTAGGTCATACGAGTTTTTCTTGTGGCGACAAGTGTACTTGTCTCTTCCCTCATTCAACGTTCCTCTGTAGCTCTCGAGCCAGATGTTGCGGCTTTTCCTGCCGAGATCGTCGCGCCCCTTCTTCAAGGTTCGGGGATCAGGCAGATGGCGCCCGAGAGGGCAGTTCTCATAAACCCTTCTGGAGCAGATCCGTGGATAACCTCTGATGGCCGTCTGCTCTACTACACGCAAACCACGGGACGAGACGTGCGATTGTGGGTCGGAGAGGATCTTTCAAGTCTGATCGACGCTGCTCCTATAGTGTTGTGGGACCCACATAAAGACCATGTGATTAACTTGCGAAATTTATGGGCCCCAGAAATCCATCAGATACGAGAGTCATGGTACCTGTACGTTTCTGCAGATGATGGACACAACAGGAATCACCGCATGTATGTCCTGGAATCGAATGAGGGTCCCGCTGGGCCCTATGAATTCAAGGGACGCTTGCAAATTCCGGGCGTAGATCGATGGGCCATAGATGGAACAGTTACCGAAATGAAGGGAGAGCTGTACTATGCATGGTCTGGTTGGCCAGGGCCTCGCAACGGACGGCAAGATATTTATCTCGCAAAGATGGAGAATCCGTGGACATTGACTGGTATGGTCGCACTGATTTCACAGCCCCAGTATCCTTGGGAGTCATGGATTAACGAAGGTCCGCAATTTCTACATCGCGGGAATGAAACCTTCATAGTGTATTCTGCAAATAAATCCTGGACAGACGATTACAAGCTCGGACTGCTTCGCCTGGAGGGAGAAGATCCGCTTCGACGCTCAGCCTGGCGCAAGTCTCCCACCCCCATCTTCCAAAGTAATGAGTCGGCTCTCGAGCCCGTGTATGCTCCAGGTCACTGCTCGTTTCACGTAGATGCGAAGGGGGAGCACTGGCTGCTGTATCATGTTGCCAGGAGCCAGGGCTCGGGGTGGAGTAGGGAGGTACGAGCACAGCGATGGGTATGGGATGATGATGGTTTGCCGCGGTTTGGAGTCCCGTTACCGGTGCAGCATTCTAGTCACGAAGATTTGGTAACGTACATTACCCCCCGTCTCCACCTGCCTGCGGAGTAGCGTCGCGGTGCGAGTTGGTATCAGGGGAGTTCGAGACAAGCATCATTTGTCGTCGCACTAAGCGGGCATAGAGTCCATCCTCATGTGCCAGACCTCCATGACTGCCTGCTTCGACTATTCGTCCGTAACGCCTTCTTCAGTGCTCTAAAGCCGGGCTTGAGTGAGAGCGAGAAGGAAAGGGAAGAGTGATGTGGCACACATCCCTGTATGTGAGGAAGTAAAGCATCATCATGCGATTGAGGTTTAGCCTCTCGACATGTGTCGTAGGTCGCATGCTTACACTCGGAGATGTGTGTAGATGTAAATCACGAGAGTGACGAGGTTGGGTTGTATCGCCAGCCTCTGATCCGGCGTCTGGTATCGAAAGGCTCGTCGGAGCTCGCCTCCGGGCCTGACTGAGAAGATCTTTTGTAGATTTGCGCGGAGAGTTACATGAGTGTTTTTAAAGTATTTTTAACTATGCTGCTCGTAGTGTGTCAGGTCTCTGCATGTACCGGCCGCAAGGGCGCCCCTACGGGGGAGACTGCACAAATCAAGGAAAGAGAAGCGCGTGCCTCGCTCGAACGCTTATATCAACAAAGTAGTGAGGCCAAGCGACTCAGCTCCAGAGCGGCCGGAATTCTCGTCTTCCCAGAGATCACGAAAGCCGGTTTCGTGGTGGGAGGCCAATACGGCGATGGAGTGCTCTTCAAACATGGACGATTTGCTGGGTTTTACAATTCGACGTCCGTATCAGCGGGATTGCAGGCGGGAGCACAGCAACTGGGGTACGCACTTTTCTTTATGAGTGAAAACGATCTGAATTACCTCAATCGCTCGAAAGGCTGGGAAATTGGCACAAACCCGAATCTTACGATTATAGATCGCGGATACTCGGCTGCTCTTACCTCCACGACAGCTAGGGAGGGGGTATACGCATTCTTCTTCGATCAGAAGGGCCTCATGGCAGGGGTCGGGTTGCAAGGCACCAAGATAACCAAGCGTGGGTGAGGAGCAGGTGAGCCGTATGGATCTTCCAAGCTCGACGAGGCCTGTTCCTTCGCACTCTACGCAGAGAGTCAATCGCGGGATTGAGGATCGGACGGTCCGCTCGGTAGGACGATACACCCGAGCATCGAAGGGCGAGATTGGTGAGCGACTTTGCGAGCTAGAGTACGAGTGAGATATCGAGCGATTGCTGGAAGCGAACGCGGCAACATTTACGCTTCTGGGGGTGCTTTTGGGGGTCACTGTAGACAAGCGTTGGTACGCTCTCTCGGGAATCGTCGGAGGTTTCTTGCTTCAGTATGCCCTACAAGGCTGGTGTCCACCTCTGCCCCTATTCAGGCGACTATATGTTGGCAGCACCTATCTCAAAGGAAGAGTTTTTGCTGCAGCACAGGAGTCGTGTATCTACCCCGCCCCTTTCTTGGGGGCTCCCGAAAAAATTCGGAGCACAAGCCCCGATCCCAATATCTTTGCGACTAAATTGAGCATCGCCCCTAGCGAACGACGCTAATGCGTTGTTTCACCTGGCTTCTCTAGGGCTAGTCAGGTCTACTCGAAATGACTGTAGTCATGTCGATTCTGCGGACTACTCTGAGTATTTCCGCTTCCGGAACGAGCTCTACTGCGGTAACCTGACTGGCATGGCAGCAATCCGAAAGATAGCTCTTCAGATGTTGATCCTCTTTTTTGCGGGCTCTGTCGTCACGGTGGCAGCACGTGATGTGCGCGCAAAGCTCAAGGAGCATGGGGAGGAGGATCGAGTTCGGGTCTACGCGCTCATCAAGCAGCTCAAGGGAGATGTCCTAACCAGCAAGACTGACAAGGAAGCGGAGTCGCAAGAAGACAAGAACCAGAAATTTCTACAGCCGTCGGTCATGCCGGCACGGACTCCTGGTCGGTTGTTGACAGAGCGAGATCGTAATTTCTTTAGGTCGATCCTTCGAAAGTTTATCGCAGTAAGTGAAGAAGCTGCATCGTAAGCGGATATGCATACATTAAAAATCTTGTTGATGGCCCTTATTGTGACAGCTCAGTGCTCGGGTTGTGTTTTGGTACCTTTCGTGAACGCTTTCAAGCAAACAGGAGTTGCGGAAGGTGATAGGAAAGCGCTTCTTGCGCCGGAGGTAAAAAAATTCTCCGACGGGATATCCTGGGGAAATAAAGGGGTGGCCTTGGATGTTGTTGCGGACGAATCGCGAGAGGCGATCTCCAAGCAGCTTCGGGGAGTGGGTGAGGAGGAGCGCGTTTGGGAATGCAAGGTCGATGACGTAATTTGGACGGACGATGCTTACAAGGCAAAGGTTTCCGTCAAGGTCAGATACTACAAAGTCCCTTTTTACGTAGTAAAGACCAGGATAGAGGAGCAACGCTGGGAATTCTCCCTAGCCAAGGGGTGGAAGCTCGTCGAGCGTTCAGTCGTCGAGGGATAGCATGCGCGCGTTCCGGCCTACTCTGTCGAGACTGATCTGCTGCACGGGATTTTGCCTAGTAACAGTGAGTGGCTGTTCGATAGTGTCCTCGATTCCCGATTCGGCTAGTTCGGGAGAGATCTTAGAGAGCACTGCAGGTAGTGAGCCGGAGCGAAGTCCCTTCACCCTCGAGGTCCTCGACGAAGTCAACGACGGGGAGCGTGTCAGTATAAGGGGCAGGATCGTGCCTAAAAACGATTGGAATCGCGATGACGTCGTGCTCCGTCTTTCGGCGCTAGATGAGCTGGGTAACTCCAAGCTCGTTTTTAGAAAGTTGAGTGACATAGCTCCCAAAGGTGAGGGGCTCAGGGGCGGTAGTCCAACCGAATTCGTTTTGTCGATACCATCTCGGGGAATATCCAATTATCAGATTGAATTGTTGTGGGGAGATGAGGCAACACCCTTCATGGCTCGGGCCGCGGAATCGGCGTCCGGTGATGGGGAGGTATTGGCCCTTCGCAAGCTTGAGGTCCACAGAGTCCCGAGTGAGTCCTGCGCAACCCCCGACGAATGTTCGGTCAAGTTCACGATAACAGGGGAGTTTTTCAACTCTGGAGGGGCCACATTAAAGAATGTAGTGATAGAGGCCGGATTCTCCCCTGCCGACAAACTTGATTTGCCTGGTCAAATTCTCGAAAATGCTCGGCGGATAGAGGTGAGGAACTTAAATTTGGTCCCGGGTGGAACCAAAGCGTTCCGACTCGCACTGGAGAAGTTGATTCCCTCTTCAGAGCAGATGGCGCCTCGACCCGTGGTTCGTATCGTGTCGGTCGAGCCTGCTTAGTCAGGTAGCGGACCCGTAATTACGCTAACTGATTAACTCGCGAAGTCTCTCATGCCTCCTAGCTCGGATACTGAACAAGCTGCTGACGGTCAAAAAAAAGGTGTCTACATCCGCACGTACGGCTGTCAGATGAACGAGTATGATTCTCAGAAGCTCTATAAAATTTTGGAGAAAGACTATCGGCCAGTAGATGCTCCAGAGCAGGCGGACTTGATATTAATCAATACTTGCAGCGTGCGAGAAAAGCCGGAGCAGAAGCTCTACAGCATGCTCGGTTCGATGGGGGAGCTCAAAGCGGCTCGGCCCGGAATGATGGTAGGAGTGTGCGGATGCGTCGCTCAGCAGGAGGGTGAGAAGATCATCAAGCGTAGTCGTAATGTGGATTTCGTATTTGGAACTCACAATCTCTCCTTGGTTCCCTCTTTGATTCAGCTTCGAAAAAAAGGCGCCCCACCCCAAGCTGCTGTCGATTATCGTGAAGAGTGGGAAGAATTGCCGCTTGGATTCGCTGAGTTTGACTCCTCTAAAAATGCACAGAGGGGACACGTCACCGCGTTCGTGTCGATTAGCAGGGGATGTAACAAGAACTGTACGTACTGCATCGTTCCAACCACTCGTGGCCCTGAGGTTTCACGTGCCCCGGAGGAGATCGAGCGTGAGGTCCGAATCGCCGTTCATCGAGGCAGTAAGGAGATCGTCCTGCTGGGGCAAACGGTCAATTCGTACGGCATAGATCTACAGCCCAGGCTCACATTCGTGAAATTGCTCGAGCGTATCGCTGCGATACCGGGCGTGGAACGTATTCGATTTACCAGTCCGCACCCACAGGAGGTACGAAGAGATTTCATAGATTTTGTTGGTTCCAATCCGAAGGTGTGTCGGCACATCCACATGCCCCTGCAGTCGGGGAGTGATCGCATCCTGAGAGCGATGAACAGAAACTACCGGCGTGCCAAGTACCTCAACATCATCGGGGCTCTCAAGAGTCGAGTTCCAGATATGGCGATCACCACAGATATCATCGTCGGATTTCCCGGGGAAACCGAGGAGGACTTTCAGGAAACGCTGGATGTGATGGATATCGTGCAGTTCGACAACAGCTACTCCTTCGTATTCTCTCCGCGACCAGGGACAGTGGCAGCCGAGCTGCAGGAAACGCTGACACACGAGGAGAAGCTGCAGCGGCTCCAGGTCCTTCAAGCGAAGCAAGAGGAGATAATGACACGCCGACTTGCTTCTTGGGTCGGAAAATCAGCTGAGGTTCTCGTTGACAATCGCAATCAGGTCGACGAGAGGTGTTTCGGGGGGCGTATATCTCAGAACTTCACGGTTAACTTCCAGCAGCCGCACGAGGCTATCAAGCTCGGAGCCTTGATTAACGCGCGAATTACTGGACACAACCGCTTTACTTTGACAGCCGAACTCGATGCAGCCTGACACAAGTCGTCTCGGAAGCATCTTTGGTAGCCACGGCGAGAGTGAGGCTCAAAAGAAATCAACGGTCTAGTACTGTCCCTCAAGTGTGTGCCTGGATAGATGTCTAGGTCGTGCCTGTTTTCTTTGCGTAGACTTCCGTGATTCCACTATGTTACCATGAATTTATAGCGCCATTCGGGCTCAAGGATAGGTTCATATGGGAAATGATACGGCGGTTGAGATGTTCGTAGGAGGTTTGGTCCTCGACCCTGCAACCCAGGCACCCATAGTCGTTCTGAAGGACGAAAGTGGCCAGGTGACTCTTCCTATTTGGATCGGAATTGCCGAGGCTACCTCGATTGCCAGTGCTATCAAGCAAGTCACGATGGCCCGCCCACTCACGCATGATCTATTCTACGAGCTCCTGTTGGAACTAGGGATGACTGTGCAGCGGATAATGATTACCGAACTGCGCGATTCGACCTATTTTGCGGAGCTTGTCTTGGGGCAAGGAGAACGTGCCCTCATACTCGATTCTCGCCCTAGTGATGCGATAGCTATGGCTCTCAGGGCTTCTGCTCCGATCTACGTGTCGCGACAGGTTCTTGATCAGGCTCAGGTCGCCTTTGCCAATCAGGAGCCCACGCCCGAAGGCGAGCCGCCTGTTCAAGACACGCCTCCGGCTGAAGAGGAGGGGGCCAAGGAGGGTGAGGAGTCGGCAAAGGATTTCCGCTCTATAGATAAGGAGAAATGGGAAGAGATCTTGGGAGAGCTCGACCCGGACGATTTCAAGTACAAGATGTAGCGAGACCTTAGCTAGAGCAGCGTTTTCTCCTGATCTACTCATTATGGATTG
Source organism: Bdellovibrionota bacterium (assembly GCA_044351885.1). Classification (GTDB taxonomy): domain Bacteria; phylum Bdellovibrionota_C; class UBA2361; order UBA2361; family OMII01; genus OMII01. The sequence continues at coordinate 10,445 of JBILEW010000007.1, read as the reverse complement.
AGCCCTGTACAATCCCCTGTTCGTTTGATACGACCTGCAGAATATCTCGCTGCGTGCAGAGCGATGAGTGAGTAACTTAGTCGAACGAGAGAGCATGACCACGCAATCGGTTAAAGAAGAGAAGTCCATGGAAGAAAAGAATACCCGTATGCACAGCATCTTTGAGGATCCAGCTATCGCAGATGCTGCCAAGGACGATCCTGTAGTCCGTTTCATTTCGCGGAACTGGAAGACGGTCATCGGTGCTTTGATAGCAGTAGCTTTGTCGATGATTGCCTACAACAGCTTCAAGAGTACGGCTGAGCAGAAGCGAGCGACTGCCACTCAAACATTGATGGATATTCAGCAGGGTTACAAAGCTATAACTGAGAAGCAGCAAGAGTTGACTACTCTGACAAGAGCGCTCTCGACTGAAACCGACCCGAAACAAAAGGAGGAAGCGCAGCAAAAGATAGACGCCTCCACCAAAGAGCTTAACCAGCTACGCGAGCGCACGATGTTGGTCGTGGATTCGCTGAAGTCCCCGAGGCCTTTCGATATGCTCGCGCAGTTGTACCGCGGCCTGATCGCCGCGCGTTTTGGAGATTACGTGACTACGCAGGGGGTTCTTTCGTCGACCTCGTGGGAGTCCGTGGGGGCAGAGGATTCTGCAGAGCGAATGGCCGCAGAGTTTGCAGTGCTCGGTTTGGCCAGGTCTCTTGTCGATGCGCCTAATTCGGGAGACGTAGTGAGAAGCACGTTGACGACATTGGCCTCCAAAGGAAGCTTCGCCGCTGTTCAGTCTGCAGTTGCGCTCGCCACGAACGCTGCAACACCCGACGACAAGGCAAAGGCACGCGAAGTTGTCGATCAGGTTGCAAAACGCTTCCCGGCGCAGGAGAAGTTCCTGGCGCCAGCGCGTGAGCAAGTGGCGCCCCAAGGATAGAGTCAAGCATGCCGCTTCGACTCCTCGTATTTCTGACAGCGATCAACCTTCTCAACTATTTTGACCGGTACATAGTTCATTCGGTCGAGCCGCTACTGAGAAGCGAGTTTTCCCTCACTAACGCACAGTCAGGTTTTGTCGGGGCGGCGTTCGTAGTTGGGTATGTCGTATTCTCGCCCCTTTTCGGCTACCTCGGAGACCGATTCGACCGTCGTGTCTTGATGGCGATCGGTTTGCTTGCCTGGAGTCTCTTTACAGGGCTCGCGAGCCTTGCAACAGGATTGTATTCGTTTGTGCTGCTGCGCGCATTGGTTGGAGTTGGAGAAGCCAGTTTTAGCGCCATAGTTCCTGGTTACCTCAAGGGTAGAGTATCGGATACTATAGCGCTCAACTCAGCGCTGTCCGTCTTCTATGTTGCTATACCGGTAGGATCGGCTCTTGGCTACGTTGCCGGAGGAGTCACGGCGGAGTCATGGGGGTGGAGAGGGCTCTTTGGCGCAGCCGCTGTTCCTGGCATTTTGTTGGCGCTGGGTTTCTTGTTTGTCAGCCCGGATAAAAGTCCGCCGACTTCGACGACACAGCCGGTCGATTTTTTCTCGGGAGCTAAGGCTATCAGCGCAGCTCCAGTGCTCCGCTTGACTATATTGGGATATATCTTCAATACCTTTGCTCTCAACGGCGTCGCCTACTTCGTCGCGAGGTACGGAAGTGGTCTTGGGATGGAAATGGGCGACGTGGATTGGTATTTTGGCATTATCCTGGTCTGTACCGGAATCATCGGTACGTTGGGTGGTGGTCGCTTGGCGTCGTGGTACGCGAAGAACAAACGATCGCCGCTTCAGGCCATGCTTCTCTTCGTGAGTATCACCACATTTATTGGAGTGCCGTTTCTGGGTGTTGCATTTCTCGCAGGGTCGCCCGAGCTCTTCTTCGGAGCATGCTTCTTTGCAGAGCTTGCTTTGTTCGCGGGGGTTGCTCCTCTCAATTCAGTCATCGTTGGGCACGCTCCGAAGGGGCTTGAAACCCTTACTCAGGGTCTCACGATCTTCTCTATCCAGCTTTTTGGCAGCGCCTTGGCGCCGATCGTAATTGGTAAGCTCGCGGACATACTCAATACTACGGGTATCCACGATTCTCCGTCTGCACATGTAGCGCTCGGTTATGCGTTGCAGCTTGCGACCCTTTCTATGGTATTCTCTGCGATAGTATGGCTCGTCGCGGCGAGGAGCGATCGCGCAGAGCCGCAAGCTTCATTGTAAGTAGGGAAAAGGTAGAGTTGGTCTATGCACAAGATAATGATTTCGGTTGTTTTCGCGGTGTCGGGTGTTGCATTCCCATTTGCTGCCATTGGCCAAGAGAAGGTAGAGCCTTTGCTCGAAATAGCCCGTGATTCTCATAGTGGCGGTGCACCTTCGCCCGCGAATATCGAGAAGGCTTACAACGAATGCTTGAAGGGCGTAGATGCTGAGTTCGCAGCGATAGCCCCAGGCGTGGCCCGTCGCGCAGAAGCTCGTAAGGCCGAGGAAGAGGTGTGTCACAGGGCACGGCGAGAGTGTGTGACAACTCCATCGAGTGCCTCGTGCAAAGGGTTTGTCGTGGATTACGCTGAGTAACTATGGGCATGGCTGAGGTTCCTTCGGTGAGATCGGGTGTTGCAAGCGCCTCGAAAAGTGGGGAGTGGGTGTGACAACTTCGCTTCCTTCGAAGATCTCGATAAGAGAAGTAGGGCCGCGGGAGGGCTTTCAGATCATTCCGCAGATCGTCGATACCGCCCGTAAGGTGAGTTTGATTTCAGCGCTTGTCGATGCTGGTCTTTCCCACATAGAGGTCACATCTTTCATGCGGCAGGACAGGGTTCCTCAGATGGCAGATGCAGAGGCCCTTGTGAAAACGCTTACAAAGAAAGCCGGCGTATCCTTCACGGGGTTATATCTCAACATCGCGGGCTTCAAACGAGCTCATGCAACAGGGTGTCTCGATCTTTCCGGTTGGCTCTATACCTCTCCGAGCGATTCCTTTCTTCAGAGAAACAATAACAGCTCGATTGAAAAGAGCTTGAATTCGGTTCCGGAATGGATTGCTGCCTTTCGTGAAGCAGGCAGACGGGTCTACGGACTGATGGTCTCCACGGCCTTTGGGTGTGAGCTGGAGGGTTCGATATCAGTCTCGTCCGTGACGGCCCTCGTCGAGCGCTTTCTCGCAGAATGCAAGAAGCACGGTGAGCGAATTGAGGAGGTTTGTCTGGCAGACACTGTCGGAAGGGGTCAGCCGACTGCTATCCGAGAGGCTGTGCGTTCGATCAGGGCGCTCGGAGTGGTTCCGTCCCTGCATTTGCACGATACGTGGGGCCTGGGGTTGACCAATGCCTATGCAGGCATGTTGGAGGGAGTAGAGGTTTTCGAGACCTCGGTAGGGGGCATGGGGGGGTGTCCGTTCACCCCAGGAGCAGCAGGCAACGTCGCGACCGAAGATTTAGTGTACCTTTGTGCGTCTCTCGGAATCTCGACAGGGGTGGATCTCGACCGGTGTTGTTCTGCGGCGGTGCTCGCAGAGGAGATCGTAGGGGCGCCACTTCCTGGTCGAGTTTATAGAGCGAGAAAAGCATTTTCCAGCGCAGCTCACTAAGGGTCTGAAAAAACAACCCTGATGTTGAACAGGCAGGGCGTTTCAGTAGTTGAAAAGAAGCCGAGGGGTGATTAAGGTTTGTATATGCGGACCGATAGCTTCTTCGTTCCCTATACTGGTAAAAAGCCAGCCTCTGTTTGTATCAACGGGCATCGCCTCGTCATTCTCTCGTCTGAGCGCGATAGCATCGAGGACGAACTCGATCTTTTGGGAGCAGACAGAATCAAGAAGGTTCGCTTGGGGGGGAGTGAAGTGGAGCAAGAGCGTGCTTTGGGCAAGATCGCTCGGCAGGTCGATGGGGGAGTAGTAATTGCTCCGGCGGGCGTGGGTATCCGCGATGTCCTCAAGAACCTCGAAAGCGAGTTGCCGTGGGTACACTGACTCGGGCTAGCGACGGCGCAAAGCCTTTCAAAGAGCGCTGGAGTACCACGCGCCTGCTGGTAATCAGTCACCTTGCCATGTTTATGCTCTCTCTCTCTGCGTGTGACACAGCTGGGAGAAAGCGCTCTATCGGCTATGTCCGACTGGGGCCTGCCGCAGAGATCGCTCAGCGACCGGAGACATTCTTCTCTGAGGCGCGAGTCTTACTCCGCTACGACGACGAGGGGTTTTCTGCTATGAGTACGGCCTGCACGTATGATCTTTCTGCTCTTACGAGGCTGGGCGAGGGCTCTAGCCAGCGCTGGGTCTCCTCCTATTCGAGTAGTGCCTATGACGACCAGGGGCGCGTCCTCGTGGGACCGACAAAGTCGAATCTCCCCTTTTACAAGTTAAGAATCGCGGCTGGAACATACGGCGGTGTGCCTGACACGCTCTTCGTGGAGATAGGCACGGAAGTGGAAGCAGCCTGGCGTCTGCCGTTCAAGTTATCGCAGTAAGGGCGATCTCCTCACCTATCGAAGGATTCCTTCGGGATCTTCTTGAGGGGTACGAATCCATACCAGAGCCATAAATCCTCCAGAGCCTCGAGGTCTCCCTTGCTTCTGTCGGTTGAAAACTCGAGATACAGCGTAGTTGAGGTCGTCTGTATCGGGGGAACCTCGAGCAGTACCACACCCATTTCCGGGCTCGTGGAGGCTTTACTCAAGCTAGTAGAAACCGGATATCCCGATGCGCTCCCTAGGGACAAGAGGGCCGGCTTGAAGCCACGGAATCGAAATGCCGGGTCTGTAGCGACTATCTCCACATGCACGGCCTTGTCTGCAGCCCTGATACGGGAAAGCTCGATTTGAACTGCTGGCGGCTCCGTGGCAAGTCGGATCGTGTTGATAATCAGAAGTACGACGGCGATAGCAGTAAACTTCAAGGCGCTGTGAGGCGTCAGTATGCTCGCAATTTTCGAGCGACCCTGCGCCTCGAGCGTCTGAAGACGCTCTATGGAATACGCCTCTAACCCTGCTGCACGCCAATCCGCGGATTCTAGCAGGCTCAAGGCGAACCCCAGACCGGTGTACGTGCTCAAGAGCCAAAATATCGATTGAGCGGCGGAGGAGAGCGTTGTCAGAGCCATTGACCTACCGTCTGGGTATGGTGCCGTAAAAAGAGCGATCGCCAGCGCCGTCAAAGCCAAGGGAGCAGCTAGCGCACGCATGGCAGCCCCAGGTGCCTGACGATGCATGCGTAGCGCTCTGGAGACGACATCTTGCCATGTGCCACTCACGAAACCTGCGATCGCGTAATAAAAATAGATTCTCAAGCACCAGGCTAAAGTGACGGCGAGCGTAATGAGCCCGAGAATTGTGGGCAGAATACTGTGACTTGCATTCAGAGATCCTTGTGAGGCTATGATGAGGGTCTTCGCTAAGCTGACAGCGAGCCAGAGCACGAGCCCCACGCCGAAAATGCGAGAGACGACAGTTGATACGCGCATGCGAGGCGATATCGCAGTCTGTAGTCGCCTTCGCCACCGCATTACCACCAGACTCATGACCGCCAGTTGTAGTACTCGATCAAGGAACATGAGCCATAATTTAGGGGTTACCAAGGTCTCTACAATGGTGCAAAAGGAGAGCAATAGGAGTAGCGACGGCAAAAGTCGGATGTCGTTGCGGAGCAGCCCAGCTGTCACGAGGAAAGGGTTGACGAGGGGGATTTTGTGGTTGCTCGACGCGTATGAAGTCTTTGAATTCATTGGGGCATCTCGATTTTCGTGCGACCCCTGATGAGGAGGGGCTTACCAAATCCTACAGGACGCGATGTCCTTTTTACCGGTAGACTCTAAGGGACTAATGCTCGCGTGTAAACGTGCCGACCACAGATCAGAGCTATATCGGCCGGAGTAAGGCCCGAATCTTCTGCATGGACTCGATTTTTTACCTAGGATCTCGTGACGAGAAACTTCCGCGCTTCCTGGAAAAACTGGGATACGCGGTGCTGGAGTCCTCCCCCGGATGCCCTATAGGCGAGATTTTCGTCAACACGAATATCGATTTGATACTCGTGGATGGGCGCGGTACCTCGGAAGCAGTGGAGCTGTGTACCTTCCTTCGAGGGCAAGAGCAAACCAGGCAGCTGCCGATAGTCTACATTACTGAAGACGATCCGGCGGCGCTCGATGAGGTAAATGCTCTCGACAAAGTAGATATCATCAGTGCGCCCTTCTCGATCGGAGCAGTGGCAAGCCGGGTAGCGACTCAACTGAGATTGAGGAAGTTCGCTGGACAAGATGAACTCAAAAGCACTTTAGGCGAGATGAACGCGGCGCTGCGAGACTTCAACGAGCAGTTTAAGCGGGAGATTCAGGAGGCACGGGAAATTCAGCAGAGCCTTTTGCCAACTAAGATACCATCCGCATTCGGAACGCAGCTGTCGATATCCTACCAGCCTTTGGATGAGCTTGGTGGCGACTGGTATTTCGCGGACAAGGACTCCAACGGACAGTTGAGGCTGCAAATCGCCGATGTCACCGGCCACGGACTGTCAGCCGCATTTATCGCGAGTATGGTCAAACTGGCGATGGTTGCTACTGACGAATACAGGCCGGACCGACTGCTGGGGGGGATGAATCGCTTGCTCTCGAAACAGATGCCTAGTGGTCGGTTTGTGACGATGGCCTCATGTACGTACGAGCCTTCCTCGGGAAAGCTGCAGTGGGCACGTGCAGGGCACCCGCCAGCTCTGGTCAGAAGGGCCGCAACTAATCGGGTCGAGCAGCTCTTGGGTGATGGCTTTGCGATCGGTTTTCTCGATGATGTGGAATATGCGATGCTCGAGACGGAGCTCGAACCTGGAGACTCTCTATTGATGTTCACTGATGGGCTCTCCGAAGCCCAGAATCGCTCCGGGCTCACGTTTGGCTTGGAAAGGCTTGCTGATGCTCTCCAACAAACATCCCTTCAGTCCTCTAGTTCCGAAATTTTGACCTCAGTATTAGACGCATTCGATCTCTTTCGGCAGGAGAGGTTGGTCAAGGATGACGTCACTCTCATGGTCCTGAGGAGAACCGACTGAGTCGGAAGAGAGGCTGGGAGATGGTCTGTCAGCCCTGCCTGCAGGGCTTCGAGACGAAGTCGTTGTAAAGTCCACTGATGACTTCTATGATGCGGGCGTATGGTAGCTTTGCACCCTCCTTTGAGCGGATTCCCGCTCTCTTTCGTTGCGCTTCTCGTCGCAATAGAGACGCTCCAGTGGACGCGCCTTGCGACTAAAGTTCGGTCTATCAGAGGCATCCTCATTGTGGCTGTTGTGCTTTCTACTGCAGCGTCTTTTTTTTCGGGCTACCAAGCCGTGAGCGATCTGGGAGAGATTCCTGAGGCAACAGAGAGCTTCATCTCAGCGCATCATGTCATCGGGCGACTGCTCTTTTTCAACGTTATCGCCCTGGCAACAAGCTATTGGATTGCTGGAGCAGCTACTCACGGAAAACGTTTTTTCTATGCTTCGTATTACGTCTTTCTTCTGGTACAGGTCGTCCTCACTGTATGGGCCGGTTGTCTCGGCGGAGCCTTGGTTTTCGAGCATGGTGTGGGTGTCAAGGAGTGGCGGACCTAGTCTCCGACAGAAGGTTAGTACTACAAGTGCTACGGTTTCTCGCTCTGTGGCTTAAGACCAGGACTCCATAGATACTCGGGGCTCCCGGCCTCTCGAGCAGCATAACGACTCATGACAAAAAGCAGATCGCTCAGTCTATTGAGATACTGGACGACAAGATCCGATACCTCCTCATGGTGCTTTAGTGCGAGCACACTTCGTTCTGCTCGACGGCACACCGTGCGTGCGATATGAAGCTGCGCATTCAAGCGATTTCCACCAGGGAGTACGAACGACTTCAGCTCGGGAAGATGTACGTTGAGCTCGTCGATCCAAGTTTCGAGCTGCGATACATGCGTCGGCGTGGTCTTGGGCATCCCTTCCCAATCTCCTCCTGGTGGGGTAGCCAACTCCGCTCCAATGTCGAAAAGTTCATTTTGAATGCGTGCTAGCTTCGAGGAAAGCAAAGACGAATCTCCGATGAAGGCAGCTGCTCGCTCCCGCAAAAAGAATCTTCTCATGCGGTCGACCAGTCTTCGAGAGGCCCCCTGCTCCGATGCGATCGTTCTGCACATGCCGAGATGAGCATTCAATTCGTCTACGTCTCCATAAGCCCACACTCGTGGGGCCGTTTTGCTGATGCGTGCGCCTCCCACGAGCCCAGTGAAGCCCTGGTCCCCAGTTCTGGTATAAATGCGATTCAAGGTAACCATGTTTGCGTCTCTTTGATTGGCCAGCAGTGATCTAGTCTCTAGGGCGCTACTCTTTCAATAAATGTTCTAGGTCAGCGAGGGTGTCTTCATCGCCTGTACGGTTTGGCGAAGGTAGAGACTCCGCGGAGTTTGCGACATCGTCATAACTAGTAGGAGTCGGTCTCTTGGTTAGCAGGTGACAACCGGCGTACGGCGCAAGAAGAATGACCGCTATGGCGGCGGAGACATACAGGGAGATAGGGATTTTAGTTGGCATGAGATACTTTCGGTGCCCTAGTCGTGTTGAGCCTTCGTGGTTATTGCGACCCTATCCGGTCCTCTGCAGGACGAAGGTTGTGTCTCCGTACCTAGAGTGGCGGGCCAGAAGTCTATGTATCTACTCTGATACATTGAGGATTTTTCGGATTTGCTCCCAGCTGGCTCCGACCATCGCCCATCAAACCTCAAAGCCCTCACTGACGCTCTGAGGAGCAGTTGAAGTGCACTATACCCCAGCTTTTTCAGCATAGTAAGAGGTCCTGCTGCTCACGAGGGGGGCTCTTGTCCATCCAAGGGTTCTGGGAGGCCTCGCACTATCAAGGTGCATTACCACGGAATATACGCTTCAAAATCAAACAACCTCCAGGCTCCAAACAAGGAACTTCTCGTAGGGGCGGAGATAAAAAGCTGTTTCTACAAAAGCGGCGCCTGCAACGGTGTGAGCGGAATCAAACTAAGAGAATACAGGTGTATAGTGTTCTGGATGTTGAGCCGATGACACATTGGGGAGTGCTTGAGCTCCCGTGATCTCGTAGGGGGGCTTTCATTCGTTTTAGATGGAATCAGGTAGGTTGAAGTCTATGCCGCCTGGAGTCGTCTTAATTCTTGTGTGGCGATTACATGTTGGTTGAAGAACGGAACAGCAATAAGTCCGAACAGGCTACTTCTTCTAAGGAGGAAGACCTCATTCCTGCGGCTATTACAGACACTGGCTGTGAAAGAGAACTGAACGAGGATCGATACGCAGTGATCGAGTCGCCAGCTGGAGTAGCTTGGTTGGTGTGCGACGGAATGGGTGGCGCTACGGGTGGTGAGCTTGCTGCGCAGTTGGCTATTGATGCAATAAAAAGAGATCTCGATAAGCACGGCGACCTTACAGTCGAAATGGCGCTGAAAAACTCAATCATTGAAGCCAACCGAGTAATTGTTCTGCGTCGGCAGAATCAAGCATTCGCGTCGATGGGCACCACTATCGTAGGTGTCATGTTCGATGGTCAGGAGATGGCCGTTGCCAACATCGGAGACTCGCGTGCGTATGTGGTGCGCGGTGGAATGATACAGGCATTGACGGTCGACCACACCTACGTACAGCAGTTGGTCGAGCGAGGAGAGATCCGACCGGAGGAGGCACTTTCTCATCCACAAGCGCACATTCTCACCCGCTGTGTGGGCGCCGAGCCGGGCATTGAGGTCGATGTCAAAAAGTTTTGGATATGGCCCTCTTCAGAGGGTGTATCTAGGGATCGAGTGGTGCTTTGTTCGGATGGGCTTTACAGTTTGGTATCCGAGAACGAGATCGCTCAAATTGTCTCGCGCTATTCTCCTCAAGCAGCATGCGTGAAGCTCGTGGAGCTAGCAAAGGCTCGAGGGGGATACGACAACATCACCGTATCAATCATTCCACTTGTCGGAGAAGTGCGTTCTGAGCCGCCTCCAATTCGCCAGACAGGGCGTAGGGTCGCGACTCCGCGAGTCACCGTTGAGACTACCAAACGCAGGGGATTAGCCAGCCATCTCTTCCTTTTGGTGATTCTGTCGATGTGTGTCGCACTACTGACCGTAGGTTTTTTTGTCGTAACGAGATTTTCATGAGGTAGCGCGAGGGAATTATGGATTCAGATACCAAACGTGAAATTGCGGAGGCTAACGCGGCCGATGTCGCCCCCGGAGACAATACTACACGGGCGCGCAATCGCACTGTGATGCTTACTCCCGAGATGACAGGGACTATGAGATCTCGACTCGGTGGAGAGGCTGCAGGAGAGATTTTCGAGCCCAGAGGTATACTCGATGCCCCAAGTACGGAGCTGTCGGCTGAGTGGGAGACGCCGGAGTCCGAGGAAGCTACCGATTCGGTGTTCATGAGCTATGCAGATGGCGCCGCGGATTCCTCTGGCGCACGAGGATGGGAATCGAATGACTCTGCTGCCGAGAGCTTCGAGCCAGAATCCAGG
>JBILEW010000075.1:0-19189 GCA_044351885.1 Bdellovibrionota bacterium | reverse complement strand
CATCGATGAAACAACCCCCGAGGTCGATTCTCGCGGAGGCGGGGAATCGCCACAGTGGGACGAGCCACAGTCGGCTGCGCATGTAGAGTCACGCGTCATTCCTCAACCCCGAATCGTCCGGTCAATGTCATCCTCTCGAGACGTGCATTCAGACATAGGTGCCATAGAGTCGTCGCAGAGACCGACCGGTAGTTCAAGCATGGAAGAATCAGCCTATAGTTCAGAGGATTCGTCTCCAGCGAAGACTCACTCAAGGATATCGCATCCATCGGAGCGCATGGTTTCCAAACCGGAGATAGAACCTTTGAAGAGCGAGCAGATATTTTGGAAGAGTCCATCACAGCTAGTCGGATTCCTCATTTCATACGATTACGATCCTCTCGGTTCGTACGTTGAGCTTCGCAAAGGGCGATTGCTGGTCACCTCTGAGGCAGATGCATCCGGTAATTGCCTGATTGTGGATCATGATACAGTCTCGCCGATGCATGCGGTCATGCGCATAGCAGATGGTGGTGCGGTGCAGGTTTTGGATCAGCTATCAGAGTATGGAACCCGTATTGTTCGAGGTGGAGTCGGCCAGGACGCCGGAGAAGAAGTACTGCTCTCCGGAGACAAGGCAAGTATACGCAACGGAGACATTCTTTGCTTCGGGGAAAGGAAGTTTCATGTCTGCCTCGTGACGGCAGGATGAGTGGAGATTTGAATAGGTAAGGGCGGTCGTTGGATACGTGATGACAGACGATCATCTCATTAGTTTACAGCCGGGCACCGTTATCGGCGGTAAGTACGAAGTGGTGAAGTGCCTAGGTTCGGGCAGTATGGGACTCGTGTATGCGTGTCGCCACCGCGAGCTGCAAGGTCAGATGGTCGCGGTCAAGGTGCTTTTTCCAGAAGTCGCTCGAGACAAGGTTGCAGCGGCGCGCTTCCGCAATGAAGTGCTGGCCTCCTACGGGGTTTCTCATCCCAACGTGGTGCGTGCTTACGAGTATCTCCGAGATGGAGACCTCGTGGCATACACGATGGAGTACGTAGGTGGCGGGGATTTAGCCGAGAAGCTCAGTAGACAAGAGCGATTGCCGATAGGCGAGATAGTCCGTCTCTTGAGTCAGATGGCTGCAGGCGTGCAGGCTATTCATGACGCAAGAATCGTCCATCGTGATTTGAAGCCAGAGAACATTCTTCTCACGAAGGAAGGTAGCGTAAAGATCGCGGATTTCGGAATTGCTCGTACGCAACACGGCCACAAGCTTACTGAGCATGGTGGAGTCGTAGGGACCATAGACTACGTGGCTCCCGAGTACATGTTGCGGTCTCAGGTAGATTGGCGTTCGGACATTTATGCGCTCGGAATCCTAGCTTTTGAAATGGTGACTGGGGAGCCTCCGTTTCGCGGTGATAGTGTTTACGCCACCATGACCAAGCGATTGAAGACGGATCCCGAGCTTCCGAGTAAGCTCAGGCCCGAGTGTCCCGAAGAGCTGGACCGTGTAATTCTGAAAGCTATGCAGCGTGAGCCTCACTTGCGCTACCAATCAGCCCTGGAGATGTTTATCGATCTTCAGAAAATAGCCAATGAAGAGGGAATGCCTTCTGCGTTTACAGGAGGAGTTTTTCTGTCGAATCACTCCGGTGCAGCGGGGCAAACATATGTAGGCCCATCGGTACAGACTGGGGACCAAAATGATACGACCCTGGTTTCGATAGAGCAGGATATTGGAGTTTCTTCGGCTCCGGGAATTGCAACAGAGCTCGGGCCTGCGGGTGCGTCAGCTTGGGCGGATTCGTCGAACTCTGGCAGGGTCAGGGACCGGACGACAAATCTATCGAGTCGCGCGTCGTCTGATACGAATGGTGTAATCGACTATTCAGGGGACACTAGCACCCGTGTATTACATGACGAGCTCGTCAACTATGCCGTTAACGTAGCTTCCGATACAGGCGATACGCAGCTCAAACTCGAACCTATTCTCGGCCCGGAAAACGACCTGGTCTCGGAAGAGTGGGCTTCCTCGAGAAACAAACCGCCCCCCTACGGACTCATTTCAGATCGTGTGAGGGACCTGTCGCAGAAGTATCATCACCGAAATACGCGACTGGCTTATCTGGGTGATGCCATCGCGTTGTTCATGGCGGCGATTATTGGAGTGGGATTTGGATTCGTGGTTCTCAAGTTGTTGTGGCCGTCGATGTTGAGCAATATCCATTTTTAGTTGAGGAGAGGCATGAAGCTTCTTATTGTCGATGAAACAACAGAAACTCGGCACTTCTGTGCGAAGCGCATAGAGTCGTTCAGCCGCAGCGACATGGAGATGCTCGATCTGAAGGTCAAGCTCGTTGCGGAGAAGGAGTTCGCGGATCGAGTGCCGGAAGCAGATGTCGTAGTCGTCGGCTCTGGTGTGGGCGAGCGTGGTATAGCGCTCGCTAGGCAGGCATCTGCCTTGGCACCATGGGTACAGATCATAATGTTCGTAACCGACAGTGCTTATGGCGGGGGAGCGTTCAGAGCGGCGCATTCCGCGGGAGTTCGAAAGGTTTTCCCGGACAGCGCAAGCCCGCTGGACTTTCTTCAGGAGCTTGTCGCGATTCATGCTGAGTTCCGTAAAGAAGGAAGAACTCACGAAGGTCGAGTCGTGGTGGTGGCTCACGCTAAAGGAGGAGTCGGAGCGACATCGGTGTCTGCTGCTCTGGCGGAGGTCTGTAGCGTCTACAACAGACGGACGATGTTATGGGATCTCGATGTCGAGACCCGTGACCTCAGTCGCTCACTGACGGTCAACGGTGCCGAGGCCAAGGTAGTCAGCGCGTGGGTCAATGGTAGCAGAGATATCTCTCGTGAATCGCTGCGCGATGCTCTTATACCGATCAGTAGCGACGTGTCTGTCCTCATGCCGCCCGATAGATTCGCCGAGTCGATGGACCTCGTGTGTCACGCTGACGGCATGGTTATCGCGCAGCGCATAGTAGAGCTATCACGAGTCATCTTCGATGCGGTGATCATCGACACAGCGGGAAGGATGGGCCCAGCCACTGGAGCCCTGATCCGTAGTGCGGACGTGGTGCTGATTGTCGTCGATGATACGGTCCTCGGACTGACAGCCGTGGATCTCTTTCTTTCGTTCATCAAATCCCTGGTAGGAAGCACCGAACGTATCTGCTTCCTTGTAAATCCTTACTCAGGTGCTCTCATGAGTGTTCAGCAGATAGCCGCAGAGCTCGAGCCGGCTCATCATCTTGGCGAAGCGCCCTGGCGCCTACCGCCTCTACCTAACGATCCCAAAGCTGCTCTGTGGCCGGGTAGTGGGCGCACCCTCTACAGCATGGGGCAGAAGAATACGCGGCAAGTCCTGGAGAGGGTGGCCAAGGAGATCGGCCTGTTGGGAAGTGGAGCCGGTCGAGAGCGATCGGGGACGGTAGGCACCGATGTTCTGAGTAATGGGAGCGCGCCAGCAGGGGGGGGGTGGTTGCATAGGCTATTTGGGCGGAAGCACGAAGACGCAGTGCGGTAAGCACCCAGAAAGCTCTCTAGTAGAAAGGCGTTTGTCTTTGTTGGCTGTGTCCCTAGCAGATATCTATCCTCGCCTACGACATATTACCACTTGCGTGGTGCGAGGTTTCGGTAGAAACAAAGAAGCTGGAGCGGTTTGTATTCACTGGGGTGATGTCCAAACTGCTTTTGTCGTCCGGGGAGGGCCAACAGAATTTCTAGCTGACGAATCTCGACTCGTGTTCGAAGCGTCTTTATAGAAATATCTGTTCAGTCCAGGACGATATGTTCCGATAACACAGTTGTTAGCTTCGGCGAACGAGGGTCACTTGAGTCAGACCTGCCCTACTAGCAGTGAGGCTACACATCCTGGGTAATCAATGTGTAAAGGAGCCTAAATGAACGAGCCAATAGATGTGAAAGTTGAAAAGAATCAAGAGTCGCCGGAAAAAGGAGCCTCCCTTGTGGAATATGCGCTTCTCGTAGCGCTCATCGCAGTGGTTGCGATCGCGGCAGTAAGGTTGCTGGGTACTACGATATCCCAGCAATTTTCGGCAATCTCTAGCTCCCTCGGCGGCTAGAGGTTACTGATGGTGTGGGAGGGCTCTCAAGGGGTCCTCCCACACTGTTAGGTCTAGTGTTCAGGCACACAAAACCAACTGTTTTTTGCGGTGAAAGATATGGGAAAACATTCCTTGCAGGACTCGTCGGAATGCAATTCGAAGGAAGAGCGAGGCGCGTCGCTGGTTGAGTATGCGCTACTGGTAGCCTTGATCGCGATAGTCGCGATCGCTGCTGTAAGGACGTTAGGGCAGACCGTTTCCCGGCAGTTTTCCGCTATCAGCACTAGTATTAGCGGCTAGCATTTCGTCAGGGTCGAGTTAAAGACGGCGAGAGCACGGCTTCCGACCCCTTCCTTTGGCAGAATCATAGCTTGTCCCTCTCAAGAGCGTGTTGATGGTTCGAGGTCTTTCAGGTTCCAAGCAGCGTTCGAAGGGGGGGCTTTCGCCGACTCTAATCCTGTTGAGCGGGCTTCTCCTTGTCTGTATTCTGACGTTGGTGGCCTATGCTCTTGTGTATGTCGACCGCCATCAGCCGGTCGAAGCAGCTCCTAGTGCTTCGATAGCGCAGGAGCTCATAGATGTCTTAGTTCCGATCGAGAAGATAGAGGTGGGCACTGCCTTAGAGCCCGCGATGTTCCGAAAGGAATCGAAACTCGCAACGGCACTTGCACCAAGCGCACTTAAGTCGTTTGACGACATTCGGGGTGGATATGCCGCTTCGTATATGCCTGCGGGGCAGCCGGTAGTCTCTGACTATGTTACGCTTAAACAACCCGTTAATCAGATTCAAGCCAATATTCCGGACGGCTACCGAGCGGTAGCGTTGGCTGTGGATAACACTACAAGTGTCGAAGGGTGGGCACGACCAGGGGCAAAGGTCGATGTCATGCTCGCTGCAGCAGTTAACGGGCAGGCGGCTCTGTCCGTAATCATTCAAAATGCAAAGGTACTCTCCGCGGGTCGAAGCACCGGCAATCCACCCGCGGGCGAAAAGGCTTTGCCAGTCTCAACCGTTACCATAATGGTGACGGTTGACGAGGCAGCGAAGCTGCAACTTGCCTCGAGCTCCGGTGTTTTGAGTCTGGCGCTCCGGGGTGACGAGGACACAATCGAAAGTGAGGCCAATACGACGGTTCTAGTCGATAGCTTGCTTGCGGTAGAAGGCCCTAAGGGTCCGGCGCCAATCACCTCCGAAGGGCGTGTAGTCGTTGATGGTAAGGTTTTTCTGATCATCGGGGGCAAACTCGTGCCGGAGGAGGTCGCAAACCGGTAACTAGTGCCGTTTGAGTTTCAATTAGTTCGAAATAGCCTCATATAATCCCGTTATCTGGCCGATAGTGACTACGGTGAGCAGGCATCGGAGGAAGCAGATGCCTCCTGCCTCTGCCGTCAGGGCGGGAGATATTGAATAGGCCTGAGCGGGATGTGTCTCCACAGATGTTCGCTGTAGCGCACCCTGCTTTCGCTTCTTAGCCTATTGATCGGAAAGGGGGGTATTCGAATATGGCAGGTTCGAGTAAGGATGAAAAAGATGGGCTCCTTGGAATGTTCTCGACGAGAACGACCCATCATCGCACGCAAATAGATATTTCAAGGCCAGCACTGGGCCAATCAAGTGCGGCGCTGCCTAGTTCCGGAAGCGCACAGACGAGCCAATCTGGTACTTCCACGGGCGGGAGTAATAGCACAGTGTCCGCCGCAGGGGGATCGCGCGGCTCCGAGATGTCCCCGCTCGCGTCTGCTGTCATGCGGGATGCTCGCAGAGAGCTCGGAAGCGATTACAACATGCAGCAACAGATGAACAACTCCGCCATGGCGGAAACAGTCATCGCCTCAGCGGTCGACCGCGTGCTCAAGAAGCGCGGAGACGCGCTCGATGACATGGAGCGAGCCAACGTCATCATCCACCTCCAAAAGGATCTGATGGGATGGGGTGTGCTTCAGCCGCTCATCGATAATCGCGAGGTCACTGATATCCACGTATATGATTACAAGACGGTCGTCCTGCAGAAAGGAAAGATAAGTGAGACGACAGGGCTGCATTGGCCTAATCACCAAGCATACGTAACCTTCATCGATCGAATGCTCTTGCGTATGGGCAAATCGCTTACGACGCAACAGCACACAGTAGACGCCTCGTTCCCCAATGGCACCCGTTTGTGCGCCGTTCACGAGAGTGTGTGTGGTCAGCGTGGTCCTTTGCTCTGTATACGTGTGCCGCGCATGTCAGAAGTTAGCCTGGAAAACCTGATTACGTATCAGGTGGCACCTCCGCTCATAGTAAACTACCTAGCGTGCCTCGTGCGCAGCGGGCTCGCAACGATGATGGTGGCAGGTGAGACAGGAACTGGGAAAACGACTCTGATTAAGTGTCTCGCGACACAATTTGGCCCCGACGAATCAATAGTAGCAGTGGAGGATACCCCCGAGCTCAATTTTACACATCCGTATTTCAGGTCGTTGGTGTCGAGGCCGCCCAACGCGGAGGGTGTGGGCGAAGTGACCTTACAGGAGCACATCAAGACAACCCTTCGTATGACCCCGACTCGTGTGTTACTGGGTGAGATGCGTACCCCATTCTCTGCAGAAGCGTTTTTGGAAAGCGCCCAGACGGGGCATGTGGGGATGTCCACTGTTCATGCTCGAAATGCTCGCGAAACCCTCGTGCGCCTGGAAAGTCTGCTAGGTCGTGCGCAGAAGTCAGTGGCGATTGACATCATTCGGCAGCAAATCGCCCTCGCGGTGGATTCAGTGGTTTGGTTGGTGCGCGAAAAGGCCACTGGTAAGCCACGCGTGGCTGAAGTGATCGAGGTGGGTCACTTTGTCGAAGGAGTCATACAAGTGCGGCCAATGTTCACTCAGATCAAGCAGGGCACTAGGCCTGTATGGCGGGTGGACTCGTGGTCGAGTAACTTCGATGAGCAGCTCAAAGCTTCAGGCATCCATCTCGGAGATTCTCCGCAAGAGATCACGATTAGTGGACCAGCTCAGCCCAGTAAGCCTGGCACTAGCAAGAGTTGAGTCGACGAGTCATGAATACGTTTGCTTTCGTTTCAATAATTGCAGCGATTCTCGTAGTGGTAGTAGTTATCGCGGTGCTTTTTTCAGGGCAATTTTTCGGTGCGTTCTTGGCCAATAGCTCGTGGCGACAGCAAATGCGCGCGATGTCTTCGGCGCAGCGAGCCGCATCAAATCTGACAACCACAGCGATGGATGGAGTCGCAGAACGCCGCATAGTCGATCCTCTCGAAGAAGCCGAAGCTGTCGAGAAGGTTGCAGACACTGTTCTCACGTTGCGTAAGAAACTCAAGTATTCGCAGCTCACGCACATTCCGCCGTTCGCGTTCAGTTTGGCCCAGATCCTCATCAGTCTCGCAGCGTTCCTCGTAACTCGCCAGTATTTCGACACAGTGCTCCAATTCATGTCGCTCTTGACCGGGCCACTCTTCATGAACTGGCTTCTGACTATGAAAATGGAGCGTCGATCCAACGCTTTTGATGCTGATTATCCCCAGTTTCTCCTCTCGCTCGCGGGCCTTTTGAAGACCGGACTCAATCCAATTCAGGGGTTGCAGGCCGCTGCCGAGGGACTCGAGGAGTCGTCCTTGGTTCGCTCGGAGGTTCAGCTCATGCTCGAACGATTGAAGCTCGGCGTACCTGAAGAGCGCTCGGTGGGGTCGTTCGGAGAGGATGTATACCATCCTGAGATTGAGTTGTTCGTGCAGGCCCTCATCCTCAGTCGACGCGTGGGAGGAAATCTTTCGGATACACTGGATCGGCTCTCGAAGCAGGTTCGTAAGCGGCAGTATTTCAGAAAATCAGCGGTTGCTGCTGTAGGTCTTCAACGAGGATCTATTTGGTTCATTTTGTTCATTTTGGCCTCTCTCGAAATTTACTTGTTCTTCAGCTGGCGTGAATGTGTGGTTGTTCCGTGGACGCATCCGATTGGTCGACCCGTGTGCCAAGCTGGTTTGATAGGAATCATCCTTGGCTTGTTTTGGGTGCGACAAGTGACGAAGATCAAGGTGTAATGCCATGGAACTGTCCTCTTTAATCCCACTCGTTGCAGGCATCGGCGGAGCGCTCTCGTTGGGCGTGTTGGTGTGGATGCTGTTCGCGACTCCGAAGGTGGACTATCGCTCTTTGATGGGCTCGAGGGTCGTAGCTTCCCCCAACGCTAATTTACGTGACCGCCTCGAGAATGATGAAACTGGTGAAGAGCTAGAGAAGGTAAAAAAGGCTACGCGCAAATCTTTCAAAAAAAACGCAGAGCCAACGCTTCAAGAGAAGATGTTCAGGGCCGGTCTTTTTACAGAGAGGCAGCGTCAAGATTTTAAAAGGCTTCGAATCCTGTTGCCATCTGTGGGCTCTGTTGTGCTGATGGGTTTCGGGTGGTACGCCGGTGGCCTTTATATGGCGATGTTGGCGGGTATCATCGGCCTCTTAGCGGGGTTCTATATCCCCTTTAGGATCATCGAACGACGCATGAAGCAGCGAGCCGAAGATATTCTCTTTTTTCTCCCGCTCGTGATCGAGCAGATTTCAATCGGAGTCAGTAGCTCGCTCGACGTAGGGCCATGCTTGGCACGGGTAGTTCAGATGGCGGATGAGCGGGATAGCCATAACGCTGTTACCGAGCTGGTTCGCTATGCGCAATACCATGTCAAGTCCGGTGTCGGTCTGGAAGAGGCTCTGACAGAGGTCGGGAAGCTGTCGGGGCATGTGGAGCTCAAACATGCTTTTATGGCCCTCGCGCAGGTTGCAAAGTTCGGTGGTGAGGTTTCCAAGCAACTCCAGGAGCTCGCGGATGCCGTTTCTGCTCAACGGGAGACAAAGGTCGAAGCAAAAATCAAAAAGCTTGAACTCGAAGCAACAGCCCCAGTAGCGCTCGTTTTTTTCGGCTATCTCGTTATTCTGCTGATAGGATTCCTTCTACAGATTCTTACTGCATTGTGATTAACTGTAATCAGGCGGTGGCGCCGCGGCACGCACATAAAGTATCTCGGCGTCGACCTGCGGAAGGTAATCAATGGTGAGGGCTTGGCAATGAACGGAAGACTTCGGTACGCCGACGTCGTATTGGTCGCTTTGGTTGTTGCTATCACAGCGATGCTCATCGTGCCGCTGCCAACGGTCTTGCTCGATGTGCTGTTGGTAGTAAACATATCCTTCTCGATATTGCTACTACTCGTAGGACTCTATCTTCCGAACTCAGCGGCGCTTTATACCTTCCCCACGATTCTTCTTCTCAGCACCTTGTTCCGACTGGGCCTCAACGTGGCATCGTCTCGGCTAATACTGAGTCAAGGAGATGCAGGGCGAGTGATCGAATCGTTCGGCACATTCCTCATTCGTGGGGAAGTAGTGGTCGGAATTATCATTTTCACGATTGTGACGATTGTAAATTTCATCGTTATCTCGAAAGGAGCGAGTCGTGTGTCGGAGGTTGCCGCACGTTTTGCGTTGGATTCGCTCCCCGGCAAGCAAACCGCCATCGACAACGATGCTCGCTCTGGAGTGATCTCCGCCGATGAGGCTCGTCGTAAGCGAGACGAATTGAGAAGGGACTCCCAGCTGTACGGCTCCATGGATGGAGCCATGAAGTTCGTGCAAGGAGACGCCGTAGCGGGGTTTTTCATCATCCTCGCCAATATTATTGGCGGTGTATACATGGGCTTGTCCGGCGGAATGTCCCTAGCCGACGCCGTACAGTCCTACACCGTGCTCACCGTGGGCGATGGATTGGTAACGCAAATACCGGGCCTGCTTACGTCAATATGTGCGGGAATAATCGTAACACGCGTCTCCTCTACCGATGTTTCCACTTTGAGCTCAGATCTCCGTGCTCAGTTGTTTTCGCAACCTGTTACTTTGCTCATTACTGGAGCAATCCTGCTGATCTTTGCCATGCTTCCGGGAGTGCCTGCATTCCCCTTCGTGGTGGTGGCGCTCGTGGCGGTTTCGATCGGAATAGTCGCTCATCGACGTCGCTCGCATTCTTCGGGACTAGAGCTATCTCCGGGAGCTTACGGTCGTTTGGAGGGCTTGCCTTCTCCGTCCTCATCAAACCTACGCGAGGGTGCACTCGATGATCCTGGGCTGTCTCTGATTCTCGATAGTGGGGTTCTCTATCGTTCCTATCGAGCCAACCCGGGAAAATGGATGTCGTGGTGGCGGGCATTTCAGGCTGACTTTTTTGCCGATATCGGAGTGAGATTACCCGACATACATGTTGTGTCCGATGAACTTCTTCCCTCTTCGTCGTATCGTGTGACGAGCTCTGGAATAGAGATGGTCTCTGGGCCGGTGTTGCCAGACGCGCTACTCGTGGAAATAGCCAGCTTCCAGGCGGGGGTGCTTGGCCTCGAGGTTTTGCTCGAGGAAGACCATCCTTTGTATGGAAACAGGGTATTTTGGTGTCGTAATACGCCTAGCGTTCGCAAGATGTTAGAGCTGGCATCGATTCGGAATTTCGATTTCTTCGAATATATCGGATTGCGCGTGGGTAGCTTCTGTTTGCGACATCCTGAAGAGTTCCTCTCAGTGACTGACGTTCACTCACTGCTGCGACAAGTGGAGAAGAAACACCCGGGTCTTATCGGTGAAGGTTTCGGTAAGGAGTTCGTATCGGTGCCTGTTCTCACGGAGATCCTTCACGAATTGGTTCGACAGGGGATCAGCATCAGGGATTTTCGTTCAATATTGGAGAGTGTCGCCTCGTACTGCTCGAGCTCCGGAATTTCCCTGGATCAGGACAGCAACATCGACGTCCCGCGGGTTGTGCACTATATCCGGACACACCGAAAGCGTCAGATCCTCCGTCGCTATATCGGATCGTCTGGTGGCATTCGAGTTCTCGGACTTTCTGGGGACGTGGAGCAGGCTCTGCAAGAGGCTGAAATTTCGACCTCTGGACTGCCGTTGGCTATCGAGGACGGCACTTTCGAAGCGCTGTCTTCTGGACTTCATGCGGTTCTGAAGTCTGCCTTCGAATTGGGAGCGGTACCGGTCGCCATATTGTGTAGCAGTGAGGTTCGAGACAAGGTGCTTTCGTTGGCGCGAGGACTCACGCGACCTCTCTTTGTCTTGAGCTACGAGGAGCTCGATCCCGTGATGCTGGTGGAGCAGATTGGAACCTGGGAATTGGTGTCGAGGCAACGTTGAGGAATAGATCGAGTATTTATTATGACTGATATATCTCAAGCGTTCTCTCGACTCTCCGGCGTCATTTCAGAGTACTTCGTCGTAGAAAATAATATAGCTTCAACTCGGGTCGTAAAGGTCTTCAAGGCTCTCGACAAGATAAAAAGACAGAGCATAGGTCTCGTAATCTTCCAGACTCCTCTTTCTCCTGATCAGGTTCCAGTCTTTATTTCTCGGGCTGCACAATTAGCACAAGTGGCTGAGATCTCCTCGTACGGAATCGACGTGAACAGCACCGCATTCTTGGTTTTGCCCGGACTCGATGGGACTATGCTCGGAGATGGGACATTCGAGCCGCTGGAGGCAGAGCGGCGTTATATGGCAGTTCTTCGATTGGTTGCCAAACTGCATGGACAACAAGTCGCTTGCGGTGACATATGTTTGACTGCGTTTTTGTTCGATCGCTTTGGTGCTCTCAAAATGTTTGCAGGGTGGGGGGCTCTAGCGCAGTCTTCACAGACAGCGACCGAAACCAATGAGGATTGGCTGCAGTATATCGCACCGGAGCAGCTCCAAGGCAGTGACAGCGGCACCGCAGCGGATGTGTTTGCGCTAGGGGTGATCGGATATCGATTGTTTGGAGGCCAGTACCCTAGATTCGATGACTCTGGGAGCTTTAGTGCGAAGGTCCGAGCCCTCAATACGACTGCTCCTGAGTGGATAGATGATGTTCTGGAAAAGGCGCTAGCGGCGTCTCCAGCCGAACGGCTCCAGACGGCAGCTGAGTTAGTGCAATCGATAGCACAACGGAAGGAGGCGGCGGCAATGAGCGAGGTCCTTCCGGCGAGGGTCGAGGCATCCCTCAGAGCGGCGCCCTCTCGCGCTCCTTCTGGCGCTGTGGCAATTGAATTGCAGGCCTTACCAGGTAGTCCAGTCGAACAGCCCCCCCCTGTTGCGCATTCGAAATATACCCCTGCCACGTTGTTCAAGACGGGGCTCGTGAGCTTCTTGATGGCGGTTGGACTGTGGATGGGCTTCAAGGGCACACCGTTTTTGCGCAGCAATGAAAAGGCAGCGGTTCAGGACATACGTCCGGGGGACATAAGCGAAGGATTGCTCAATGCGAAGCCCGGAGCAAACATTGGTGAGTACATCGAGCAACTCGCGACCTCCGGAGACCCTCTTGCACACGACATGCTTGTCCGCATGTTCAAGGAATCCGATTCCGATGATACTGCGCGCAAAATATGGGATGGCCTTCTTGATCGTGCTCGTAGAAACGGATTGGTTCGAGCTTCTGATCATGTTCGTGCATGGGGTAAGATCGAATCAATAAGCGCACAGCGAGGTGCAAAATTAGCGCCGTTCCTGCGGTTGCTCGATCCGGCGCTTCCGATTGGTACTCGCGTCGAGCTCCTCGAGTCGGCGAAGTCCATCGATCCGAAATTCACCCTTGGATTGGCAGCAGCACTGGCGTTGGACCTCAAACAGGTGAACTCTTTCCGACCTTTCTTCTTGACGTCTGTTGCGGCGGCGATGGCCGTAGACTCTGGAACTCTGCGCGATCGATCGGTAGGTGCTTTGATGCTCGCAACTCCGGACATATCTACGCTATACGCAGAAGATATTTTGGCCGATCCCAATCTGGTTCCCGATAGCGATATTTTGTGGTTGCTATCGGAGTTAACGCAGCGACAGTTTCCCGGAGTCAAAAGAGTCTCGGACCAGGTGATTGCGCGCAAGCTTGTGCCCGAAGTCGAGGCAGTATTTCTCGAAATCTTGGGGAGAAAGTCCAGTATTCCCGCCCGAGTGCAATCAAGTCTCGTGTCGTGTGCTTCGGGAAAGGCCGGAAGAGCGGATGTTGTGAGTTTTGCGGGTTGGTACGATTCGGATGCCGAGAGAGCTCTGTGGGCTTTGCTGCTGAAGACGCAGGACCCTGAGCTGGCAGAGCGGGCTTTTGATGCGCTGGCAGCAAAGCCGCTCTTAGCTGCCGGTATCTCAGGACTATATGATTATGTCCGCTCCACATATTATGCGGACCGGATGGTAGTCGGGCGCCTCGTAGCAGCGCTCGCGCTGGAGGAAGATCTGCCTGACGGTGTTTTCAGTCGCGCTTTCGAGGGGCTAGATAGATTGCCCAGAAGCAGAGACCTCATTCGAGTTGTTTTGAAGGGACCTTCGTCTCGGGCTTTGCGGGAAGTCATCAAGCGGTACGGTCCGCTTATAGACCGCATGCAGTTGCTCGACCTAGTCAAGCAAGCAGATCCCTTGGTGCGTGCTGCCGCTGTAGAGGCTTTGAGTTCGGCAAATGACGTAGCTATACTGAAGATTCTGTCGGACGCTTACGCGGGAGAAACTGATCCGGGGGTGCGGTCCGCATACGAAAAGCATATCAGTACGATAAAAGAGCGAGTCAATCGGTAATGCGTCCCATTCTCACGTCCTTCATGTCACATGGCACGAGTAGGCTTAACGTATATCTGAGGTGTGCACTTGCAATCGTATTAGTCGCGGCTGCAGCTTGTTCGACTGTCCCGGAGAGATCAGCGAAGTTGATTGGCCAGCCTGCTCCTGACGCACGACTCATGATGCTCGACGGTTCGGAAATCACTCTGAGCGCTC
This sequence comes from Bdellovibrionota bacterium, assembly GCA_044351885.1. Classification (GTDB taxonomy): domain Bacteria; phylum Bdellovibrionota_C; class UBA2361; order UBA2361; family OMII01; genus OMII01. The sequence goes on along the minus strand of JBILEW010000075.1, from coordinate 5,377 downwards.
AGCAGGGACATTACGTGGCGCTGCTGTTCTGGGCGACCTGGTGTAGGCATTCAAAGAGTGCTATCGCAGATTTCGAGGATCTAGCACGAACGTACCGTCGTAGAGCAGACGTTCGATTTTTTGCGGTGAGTGTCGATCGAAACGAGGATTTCGATGCCCTCAAGAGTCGAATAACAAGTCAAGAGCTGCGGAGTATCGTTCACATGTTTTCCGGAAACGATATCTTGGACGAAGCTTATCAAAAGTTCTTCGGAGAGCTCGTACCGATGTCTGTGCTCATCGACCCTCGCGGAGTCGTCAGGTATGTAGGTACTGATGTCTCCGGCGTAGAGGACCTTCTGGATGAGCGATTTGGTCGCTGATGAAGCGTAGAGCGGCGTGACAGAAAAATTCCTCTAGTCCGGTCAGCACCTATGATTACAAGGAGAACGGTGAGGTCAGCGAGGTGTCGCGGAAATTGAGGAGTAATGTCCTTCCCCCCTCGCGGCTCTCTCCGAACTCTTTGTAGAAATACTGCTGATAGGATGTGGGATAAAGGCTCCACCTTCCACCGACAGTCCAGCAGTGCTTTCGCGATATTGGCTCATCTCGTTGACGGCCTTTCTATGATGGTGCTCGCGGGATTTCTGCCGAAGAACAGAGTTGCCTCGCTTACCTAAAGTGGGCGCCGTATGGTAGCGAGCACGAATGAGACTTCTCGAATGTCTATGCCGCGAGCTGTCGTAGCCGATAGCTCCCTGTCACTGACAACAGGCTTCACCGATGTGAGCGTGAATACAGAGCGAAGTTCGGGATGCTTGCACACCGTGCGTCGCAACCACTCGAAGTTGCCGAGTGCAGGAGGAGAGTGGTCTTCGAGAGAAGTAATCAACATGACATCCAAGGGGAGAAAATCCGTAGTCTCTTCCATTGGCGATAGCTCCTTCAATCGAGCACGTGAAGTTCCCCATGCCTCGAGGTAATGGGGATGGAGAGAGAGGGTTTTATCGGTCGCCACTGTCTCCAGATCGAGTAGTGGCGATTCTAAAACAAGTCCCCGGAAAAGTTCTGGTCGAGCCAGAGCGGCAGATGTGACGATCCAACCACCGCTACCGGCCGCTCTGAGGAATAAGTTTCTGGGAGAGCTAAAGCCGAGTGCTTGCACAGTTCGCGCGGCTTCTATGAGGTCTGCTACCGCGTGTGTTTGGGATGCTCCCCCGGCCCTGGATACACCGGCAGCTCGAGTGTGTGCAACGGCAACTCCAATCTCGTTCTGAAGGAGAAGCGTTGCTCCAGGAATCGATAAAGGTGTGCTCTCGACGCGGTCTCCGTTCGAAGTGAACAACACCAAGGCTTTCATGGTCTTTGGGGTCAAGAGTAATATCTCGACGCGGCTGCCATCCGAACTAATGGCTGTTGTTGAATGAGACGAGTGTTGGGAGTGGGCATTTGCCGTCGATGCAGTCGCGTCTTGGATATGGCTCGTGAAGGGAAACTCTGCCTCGATCGTTTCAACGAACCCCGCCAGCTGCGAGGCGGCTAATTTGCGTTCACACCAGCTCCGAAGTGGTTGAGGTTTGGCTGATCCGAGGGAGCAGCTCGAAAGAGACAGGCCAGAGGAGCACAGCAACAGGGAGAGAATGACGGTTCTCGAAAGCATAAGAATGCGGGAGGGGGGACTTGAACCCCCAAACCTTGCGGCACCAGATCCTAAGTCTGGCGTGTCTGCCAATTCCACCACCCCCGCGTGTGAAGCACCGTGCGTCGAAACTCTACCCTGGTGCAGATTCGAACGCTACCTATGCCACTGCAATACGCTTGGTACAGGAGCCTGGTGATTTCGGAGTGGCCCAAGCCAACGCCGAAGGACCACTGAACAGGATTTATTCGGTGACTTCAATTGTTTAGTCGGGCTAACTGCCCTCAAAACCGACTGCCGAGCGCGCTTAGAGCTAGGTTTGGTCGACCTAGTTTTCCGCTCGCTTCGACTTTATAAAACAAAATAGAGCATATATAATAGGCAGCCGTCTTGCAATAAGCACTGTTGTCTCAGAGGTTTAAGGTGGACGTTAGGTCTACCGAGTGCCGGTGTGACGGTATAGGAAAGTGGTCGTAACCGGCCGCTTGAATCCGCCGCGAATGGGTTCGCGGTGGGGCCCAGGGAGCTCGTGGTGTTCACGAGACTACAATTACCAGCGGAGTAAGCATGAGTTTTCAGAGTTCAGTTGAAGATATCGACGAAATCACCAAGCGCCTTTCGATTCAGGTGCCGTCAGAGATGGTTTCCAAGGAGTATGAGGCTTCCCTCACGGCGGTAGCTCGGACTGCTAAGATCAAGGGGTTCCGGCCCGGGAAGGTCCCTCGGAATATCATAGAGCGTCAAATGGGCGATAGAGTTCGCTTCGATGTAGTCAATCGTTTGATGAATGACGCGCTCAAGGGAGCTTATGATGAGCATAAGCTCGATGTGGTGGGAAATCCTGAGATTGATTTCAAGGAATTCGATCTCGCAAAGCCCTTCGAGTTCTCCGCGACCGTCTCGCTCTATCCGACCCCGACAATCGAGAACTACCTCAATCGGACTGTAAAAGTAGTAAAAAAAGAGGTTACAGATAAGGATGTTGACCAGTCCCTCGAGAGGTTGCTCGAATCCAAGGCGGAGCTTAAGCCGATCGAGGATCGCAAGCAGGCTGAAAAGGGAGATGTCGTTGCTCTGGCCGTAGAGGTTAAAGTCGAAGATGGCGAGTTCTCCCGAGGGGAGCCTTTCGTCGACGTGCTAGGTTCAGGCAAACTGTCGTCCTCGGTGGAGGAACAGGTTGTGGGTATGTCTTCCGGAGAGACCAAGGAGATCGGGATAGCTGCCGGGGAGGACCATCCAAATCCTGAGCTGCGAGGCAAAAATGTCACCTACCGAGTCACCTTGCACGGAATATTCACCAAGAATCTTCCTGTATTGGATGATGCTTTCGTGAAATCGTTGGGTTTCGAGGTAGATACAGTAGGTGCTCTCAAAGAGAAGGTGAAGGAGCAGCTTACAAAGCAGGCCGAGGCTGACATCAAATCGGAAACCCAGGGTGCACTGCTCGACTTATTGGTAAACGAGAACCCTTTCAAGGTTCCCGCCGCTATGGTGGATGATGAAATAAGGGGCCTCGTAGCGCGCTACGGGTTTGCCGGAAGGGGAGCTAAGCCTGAATCGATTGATGTAAATGTTTACCGACCGCAATTCGAAGAATTTGCTTTGAATCGGATCCGCTGTGCGATAATTATCGATCGCATAGGAGCCAGTGAGAAGATCTCCGTCGAGGATGCTGATCGCGAGCAAATGATTGAGCGGCTAGCCGAGCAGAACGGATCGACAGTTGAGGCGACCCGTAAAGCTGTGTTGGACAAATCGCGTATTTTCTCGTTTCTACTCGAAGTTCGTCGGACCAAGATACTCGATCACTTGATGGCGAACACGACGGTCGAATTCACCCAGGGAGACGAGTCTCCTCAGGCAGCGGCGTGAGTCGGTACTGCTCCTGTTCGGTAGTATGATATAAATTTGGGCCCCCTTTTGGAAAAGGTCCGAGAGGGGGGGATATGGTGTCAGATGAGGTCGAAGTCTGTTTCGTAGCGATGCCAAATAGACTAGTCTTACGTATACACGTTTTGTCGGACGCCCCGCTTAGGGGGCGTGTTACTCAGGGGTTCTTCAGATGAATTATGTTCCGTACGTCATTGAGCAAACTGGTCGTGGCGAGCGTTCGTACGATATTTATTCCCGTCTGCTAAAGGAGCGCATCGTTTTCCTCGGTACCGAGGTCAACGATATGGTCGCCAACGTCATTATCGCGCAGCTCCTTTTTCTCGAAAGTGATGATCCCGAAAAGGATATTTATCTGTATATCAACAGCCCGGGTGGGTCGGTTACGGCTGGCATGGCGATTTACGATACTATGCAGTACATACGGCCGGACATCTGCACGGTGTGCGTCGGGCAAGCTGCAAGCATGGGTGCGGTGTTGCTTGCCGGAGGAAAGAAGGGCAAGCGTGCGGCGCTTCCGCACTCGCGGATCATGATACACCAGCCTCTCGGAGGCTTCAGTGGGCAGGCCTCTGATGTTGAGATCCATGCTCGTGAAATGTTGCGAATTAAGCAGGAGCTGAATCAGATACTCACCCATCACACAGGTAAGCAACTGAAACAGATTGAAGAGGATAGCGATCGAGACTTCTTCATGACGGCGATGCAGGCCAAGGAGTACGGTCTGATCGACGATGTTTTCGAGCGACGAGTCGTTGAAACAAAGAAGGACTAATTTCGGTTAGGGGGGCGCCGTGAGCAAATCCGGTGACAAGAATCGGCACTCGTTGGTCTGCTCGTTCTGCAATCGTTCGCAGGACGAGGTTCGCAAGCTCATAGCAGGCCCCTCTGTCTATATTTGTGACGAATGTATCGATCTCTGTAACGATATCATATCTGAAGAGGTGGATACGGAGTCCGTTGCGGCGACTCAATCGCGTGTCCCAAAGCCCCGAGACATCAAGAGCTATCTCGATCAGTATGTTGTTGGACAGGAGATGGCGAAGAAGGTGCTTTCAGTGGCTGTCCACAACCACTACAAGCGTCTCGAAGCTAAGGCTACGTCCGGTGATGTCGAGATCGCCAAGTCGAATATCCTCTTAATCGGGCCTACGGGTACTGGAAAGACGCTGCTTGCACAGACGCTTGCCCGTATCCTTCAGGTGCCATTTACGATCACCGACGCTACAACGCTGACAGAGGCTGGGTACGTCGGTGAGGATGTAGAAAACATCATTCTCAATCTTTTGCAGAATGCCGATTACGATGTCGAAAAAGCGCAACGCGGTATCGTATACATCGACGAGATCGACAAGATATCCAGAAAGGCCGAGAATCCCTCGATAACGCGGGATGTTTCGGGTGAAGGCGTTCAGCAGGCCTTGCTCAAGATGCTAGAAGGTACGGTCGCGAGTGTGCCACCGAAGGGTGGACGTAAGCACCCGCAGCAGGAGTTCTTGCAAGTAGATACAAGCAACATCCTCTTTATCTGCGGCGGAGCGTTCGTAGGTCTGGAAGATATTATTCGCAGGCGTGTTGGAGAAAAGAAGCTCGGGTTCGGTGCTCATCAAAAGGGATCGAAGTTGCCGAAACCGGACGAGAAACGCTCACTCCTCAGTCTTGTTCAGCCCGAGGATCTCTTGAAGTTTGGGCTCATACCGGAATTCATAGGACGTCTACCGATGATCGCGGTGCTCGATGATCTCGACGAAGGCGCATTGGTGAAGATCCTTGTCGAGCCCAAGAACGCGTTGACGAAGCAGTACAAAAAGCTCTTCGATATGGAGAATGTTCACCTCAGGTTTACCGAGGGAGCGCTCTCGGCCGTTG
>JBILEW010000029.1:0-38756 GCA_044351885.1 Bdellovibrionota bacterium | reverse complement strand
AGCTCGTCCAGATCTTCTGTCCGGTGAGTAGATAGCCCCCCTCGACCGCGACCGCACGGGTCCTTACTGCCGCCAGATCGCTCCCGGCACCTGGCTCAGAAAAGCCCTGACACCAGATCTCCTCACCGGAAAGAATCCTCTCCAAAAAACGTGTTTTCTGTGCAGGTGTACCGTGCGATATCAACACTGGGCCGACCATCGTGAGACCGAAAAGCCCCAAGACCTGCGGGGCTGACACGCGCACCAGCTCCTCTTGCACGATAGCCTCCTCGACCAAGGTGAGTCCACGACCACCGAACTCGACCGGCCAATGAGTACCGATCCACTTTCCCGAGGAAAGCAGCCGCTGCCACTCGCGTCCTGTCCTTTCAAACTCTTCGAGGGATGTATCGCTGGAGGCTTTGGGAGGAGGGTTCAATGCCGACCACTCTCGAAACGATGCTCGAAAAGCCTCACTTCTCTCGGACAGAGATAATTTGAGCATTGTGGTTCACACGTTACAGGCTACGCCACTTGTGACCCTGCTTCGCCAAGAGAGCATCTGCCTCTGATGGACCCCAACTACCTGCCGTATACTGGAACACCGGGGGAGCATCCTTCGAATCCCATACGTTGAATATAGGCGCCAAGAGGTCCCATGACTCCTCAATCTCGTCGTTACGAGTAAACAGCGTCGGATCTCCCTTCATTACATCTAACAGCAAACGCTCATACGCCTCTGGCGAAGCGATCCCGAAGGAGCTGTCGTAGGTAAAATCCATCTCGACCGGCCGAACTCGCATACGTGGTCCAGGAGGCTTCGAGCTGATGCGCAACGACATCCCCTCTTTAGGCTGTACTTGGATCGACAACACATTGTGCTCCAATTCACCGACTTGCCGCCCCTTGAAGAGGGAATCAGGCGCCTTGTTGAAGAATATCGTTATCTCCGTGATCCTCTTGGGCAAGCGCTTTCCGGCCCGTATGTAGATGGGAACGCCACTCCAGCGCCAGTTATCTATCTCGAGCTGTAACGCCACGAAGGTGTCCGTACTGGACCCTGCCGATACACCGGACTCCTCGCGATATCCCGTAACATTCTCACCACTGACAACCCCTTTCGTGTACTGCGCTCGAACGGTGCTCCTACGCACCTCGTCGGGAGACATGCGCTTGATAGATCGCAGCACCTTGGCTTTCTCGTCTCGGATACTATCCGCATCACTGAGAGAGATAGGCGGCTCGATACAAAGCAGCGCGAGCATTTGCAGCACATGATTCTGCACGATATCTCTGAGGATACCGTTCTTGTCGAAGTACGCGGCACGGTTTCCTATGCCGATATCCTCGCATACCGAGATCTGGATATGATCGACGTACTTCCTGTTCCAGAGCGGCTCGAAGATACCGTTGGCAAAACGGAACACCAAGATATTCTGCACCGTCTCTTTACCGAGATAGTGATCGATACGGTAGATCTGTTCTTCTGCAAGACTCTGTCGAAGCACTGCATTAAGCTGGCGAGCGGACTCCAGGTCGTGTCCAAAAGGCTTCTCGACTACTACCGAGGTCGAGCGACTGGCTTTTCCGTACTCCTCTATCAATCCGATCTGCTTCAAGTTCGAAGCGATCGGACCGAAGAACTGCGGATCCATCGCAAGATAGTAAACATAATTGAATTGCTGGCCCTGTTCTGCACACAACCCTTCGATACGAGCCTTAAGCAACTCGAAGTCCGAGAGCACTTCACCATTACACGGCTGATAGTGGAGATTTTGCGCGAAGGCCTCCCATACCGCCGGACTGATCGGACGGCGAGAGTGCTTCTTTACCCCTTCGTATACGCGCGCGCGAAAATCATCGTCACTGAGCTTGGACCGAGAAGATCCAATTACGATAAAGTTCGACGGCAGGTAGTTGTCCTCTGCCAAGTTACACAGAGCAGGAATCAATTTGCGCGACGTCAGGTCTCCGCTCGCTCCAAATATTACCAAGACCGTGGCGGGAGGACGGACAATTCGATTGAGTTCTTCGTAGGATGGATTCGCGCTCACTGTCGGATTTCCTTTAGTACGAATAGCCTAAACGATCTTCTTCTTGGTCTCGATAGAGTCCAGCAACTCTTTGTACGAGTCGCTAAAACTCTTGACTCCAGCCACCTGCAGATCGACAAGCAGCTTATCGGTCGAGATCCCCATCGAGTTGACCTTTTCTAGCACTGCAGCAGACTCTTGGTGCGCCTCGTGCAGACGCCCACTAATCTCAGCCCCTGCCAATAGAGCCTTCACCGTGGCCGGCGGCATCGTATTCACCGTATCGCGGCCCGCCAATGCCTCTACGTACATAACCGCCTTGAACGCCGGGTTCTTCGTCCCAGTACTAGCCCATAGCGGACGCTGAACACGAGCGCCCTTCTCCTTGAGGGGCTTAAAGCGCTCCGAACTGAAGAGCTGCTCGAAGGTCTCGTATGCCGCTTTCGAATTGGCCACGCCGACCTTTCCGATGAAGACCTGCTTATCAGAGGGATCTACTTTGCCGATGCCGGCCAACTCGTCGAACTTCTTCTCGACGATCGCATCCACTCGCGAAACGAAGAAGCTCGCGACCGAGGATATTCGATCAACCTTCTCTCCCCTTTTCACACGCGTCTCGAGTGCGGCGATGTATGCATTCGCCACCTGCCTGTATACTGCCACCGAGAAGATCAACGTTACATTGACGTTGATTCCCTTCTCGAGCACGGCTTGGATAGCCGAGATGCACTCTGGAGTCGCTGGAATCTTTATCATGATGTTTGGCCGATTGAGCTTGCTCCACAATCTCTCTGCAGCCTCTATCGTCTTGGAAGCAGAGTCTGCCAAGTTCGGAGAAACCTCTATGCTCGCATATCCGTCACCCGCACCAGTTGCGTCGTATATCGGCCTGAGCAGATCTGCGGCTGCTGCCACGTCCTGCACCATGAGCTCTTCACACAATTCCTCCGTCGACAGCTCCTTGTTTGCAGGGTTACGCATGTCATCATCGTAGTTTGAGGTATCAGCGATCGCTTGTTTGAAGATGGTGGGATTACTGGTCAGCCCTGAAACGCCCTGTTCGATCAAACCTTTGAGTTCACCTGAACGGAGGACGTCGCGAGAGAGGTTGTCGTACCATACCGACTGCCCGAGTTCATTGAGGGCTAGAATATGAGGATTTTTCACTGTAGTCATAAGGTGCTCCGGTCTTTTCAATCCTTACGGTATACTCGATTCGCGCAAAAGACGAAACGAAAAGTATTGGTCTCGAGACCCGTACGATGAGGTTCGCGCATATTCCCCTGACCTCGCCATGCCACTAGACCAGAAGAGCTCACACCACAAAGGGACGACCTATGCAGTGCCTAGGCCGAAGGCTCCGCGGGTATTCGGGGGATGTCCATGACTCCTGGATACGAGAGCACCCTCCTGCGGCGATTTCGCCAGTATCGGAAGCTAGTCAGGATACAATGTATTGCGTAGGGGATACCATTCACGTGACAGATCTCGTCGCCGTAATAGGTCGGGATCGGCCTTTCGACTATGCGTAGGTCGCGCTCGGCCATCGCGAGGATGATCTGGGTATCGAAGTGCCAGGTATTGGTGAACGACTGAAACGGTATCTTCTTGAGTGCGTGCACCGAGTAGAGCCGATATCCTGAGTGATACTCTGAGAGCTTCAACCCGGACAGCTTGTTTTGGATGTAGGTAAGAACCCGATTACCGACGAACTTATAGAGCGGCATACCCCCTTTGAGGGCTCTGGAAGGCTGAGCCATTCGAGAACCGAAGACCATATCGGCCTCGCCCTTGACGAGCGGCTCAAGTAATTGCGGAAGCGCCTCCGGCGCATATTGGCCATCGCCGTGGACGAGCGCCACGATATCGAACCCGCGATCCACCGCGTACTGGTATCCAACCTTCTGATTCCCGCCGTATCCCTGGTTCTTTTCGTTGCGATGGACCGTCAACTTTTGGACGTTGAACTCCGCTTTGTATCCCAAAGCGGCATAGAAGGAATTGTCCTGACTGCAATCGTCGATCACGAAGATCTCTTCGACCTGCTCGTACACCTCGGGAGGTATTCGCCCGATGGTCTTGTTGAGGTGGTTCACCGCATTGTAGGCGATGATGAAGATACCTATGCGTGGCTTACTCATGCGACTAACGTTCCAACCAGGTCGTAGCCCGACACCTCTGTTATCTTTACTCGCCCGAAGTAACCACCAACTACCTCACCGAGCCCCTCAACTATATCGTTGATAAGAATACATCCGTCAACCTCAGGAGCTTGGGAAGCGATGCGTCCCGAAAGGAGCATATCGGTCTCCTCGTGTGGACCCTCGACGAGCACGTCCATCTCGCTTCCGATGTATTCCGCATTGCGCTCGATACGTACCTTTTGTTGGGCAAGCATTATACGATCACGGCGAATCCTCTTCTCCTTCTCGGATATCTGGTCACCCATCTCAAAGGCATCGGTGCCCTGTTCAGGCGAGTATGTGAATACCCCCACGCTCTCGAAATGCCCCTCGGCTACGAAGTTCTCGAGCTCCGCGATATCCTCTTCGGTCTCACCGGGAAAGCCTACGATGAAGGTTGTTCGAAGCTTGATATCCGGCGCTGTGGACTTCACGTACTCTACGAAACGACGCGAACCAAATCGCCCAATCGGCCTTTTCATGGCCTTGAGGACGCGCTCACTCGCATGCTGCAGCGGCACGTCGAGATAGTTGCACACGGTCGGAAGCTCTACGATCGCCCTGAGCAACTCGTCATCGACCCCTACCGGATAGGCATACAGCAAGCGGATCCAACGCACCGCCTTGGCGGCATCGAGCGCGCGCAACAGATCGACCAAGCGCTCCGAGCCTCGATCCCCGCCGAACGCCGTAAGATCTTGTGCAACGAGGTTGATCTCTTTTACACCCTGCGCACCGAGCGCCACGACTTCCCGAGTAATGGATTCGATCGAGCGACTACGCATCGCTCCCCTGATCTGTGGTATGATGCAAAAGGCGCACGGCCTGTTACACCCTTCGGATATCTTCACATACGCCATGTGTGGCTGCGATGCGAGGTGGCGAGGCATCGTGTCATCGTAGAGGAAATACGGCCTTGCCCCCTCATTCAAGATGTCGGTCAAATTGTCATCTGCCCCTTGCGCGAGCTGACCGACACTCATCAAACCATCGAGCGCTATGAATGCGTCGACCTCGGGAAGCGCCTGGCGGATATCCCCTTTGTAGCGCTCGACCATACATCCAGCAACCAGCAAGCGCCGGATACTTCCGGCTCTCTTGAGTTCAGAGATCTCGAGCACGCAATCGATGCTCTCTTTAACCGCACTCTCGAGAAATCCGCACGTGTTCACCACGGCGACATCGGCGCGACTCAATTCGCTCACTATCTCGAAGCCGGAATTACGCAGCACACCGATCATGACCTCTGAGTCGACCTGGTTCTTGGCGCATCCTAAGGTGACCACGGCCGCCCGACCAGCGAAGGCCTTCCTGCCGTCGAGGGCTTGCGGCTCCGTTATGTTGACTGCCACAGATGAACAACTGCTGGCCGGGGCCGAGTCTTCGAGGGGTAAAATTGGTAATACTGACTTCATGATACTGCTACTTCTGCTCTAGTCTTCGGTCTATTACATCTACACCTTTCGGGTAGTCTAAAACAAATGTAGCCGCGTCCACCTTGACCCCCTTGGTACGCAGTCCCTCGAAGATAATGGCAGTAACGTTCCCCCCCAACGAGGTGATTTTGGCCCCTTTTGGTAGGCTTTGGTCCTCATCAACCAGTAGTTGAAAGCCCTCCAGGGGGTCTGACTGCTCCGATGGCTCCGATTTGTGGGGTTGAAGCGTCAAAACGACCCCGTCAGCACTGCGACAAGCCCCCTGAAAATCGAAATCTCGGGAGAGGTTGCCGAGACCGGTCATGAAGACTATGGGCAGATTGGAGAGGAGGACCTGACTGATATCGTCGATGAGAACCTGGTTCTTGTCAGGTTGATACAGCCACAGCACCCCGTTGTTAATAACAACGACCTGTTCGCGGGGCTCCTTGTACACCCAGCGCATCTTCCCCGGTTTTCCAAACCACATCTCGCCAGAGCTAACCTCTCCCTCATCGAGGGCAGCAACATACGAATCCTGTCGAAACTTTCCATGAAGGACTTCAATGCCTGAGTACGTACGCTGGACCGAGTCGAGGAGGCGCTTCCCCTCCTCGGTGCTCATCTCCGCGCCTTTTGAGCAGTCGAACGAGCGCATCTGCGCGTCCAACGGGCCAACGCGACACAGTAGCCAGGCGCAACCGAGCATAACGAGAACGGCACAACGATTGATCATGGATTCACCTCCACTCCCCACGTGAGGTCGGAAGTGTACCATGTCTCAGCGCGTCGCGGTACTTGAGGCAGATTATTCTGAGCCCGCACGGCATGTCCAAAGAGCGTCGACGATCAGTGGAGTGTAGCTCGCAAGCTCTGTCCTTAGCGCTTCACACACTGCACGATCTGTCCGCCCTCCAAACAGTAGCGGTTACACCCGTTAGGGATCGTAATGGTGTCGGAGCCATTGAGCGTAAGAGGCACACCCTCTCTGTCGAGAACCTGAACACGCGCGCCCGCACCGTAAGCACAGCCCGGTTTCGAGAAACGCCCGAGCTCTGCATAGCCGTTCCCTGGACCCTGCATCGTGCCTGTTTCGCCGTTCGCAACGATAGTGCCCGCGGGTGAGACATGAATTGCAAGTTTCCCGTTACTATCAGAGACCGGTTTCCACAAGAACGCCGTGATCTCCCCAGTTCCAGAACCGCTACCTCCGCCGCCGGAGCCTCCACTGTTACCTCGCTCCAGTGCCTGATAACAGGAGCCGATGAGGAATCCCTTGCACACATCGTTGGTGTCGGCAGTGACTACTCCCGCCTTCAGAAGAGCCTCGCCAAAATTCGTCCCATCAGCAGAGAAAACCTGTGCAACGATGCCGTCCTCTTCTTCACCTGAGACGTTAGCTGTACAGCCTGGCGCGGCGCGGAAAACATACGCCTCGCCCTGAGCAGCCAGCCTATTCATCAGATCGAGCGCCGCTCTGACCTTGTTATTCGAAGAGGCCGTACTGATACCGTGCAATTTGATGAGACTCTTTCCCATCAGCACAAGATTCGGGGATACAGGAGCCACGGTCCCACGCTCGGCTATCTTGGCCTCGATTGGATTTACGAGGGCATTGGTTTGGACCGTGCCACAATCGGAAGTGAAGGTACGGGGATCTCCGTTTGTGGTTTCATCTTCGCTCTTGGTGCAGCCTGTCACTAACACGACTGCGAAACACACTGCGACTCGTAGCAAACCGTTCCCGTTCATACCTTTCAACCCTTCCCTCGATCCTTTATGCAGTGGCCTTTCTATTTTCTATTGGCGGACGGCGCACCTATCCGTGGAGCAACCCACACGTACACCTATCGGCTCGAGAACCCCTTGTGCTACAGAGATCTCGTACTACTCAGAGCTAAAAGGCATAATGTGCCAGGCAAAAGGCTGTGAAAACAGGTAAATTGATCTCCAAATCCGATGCAATCCGATGTTTTATACCTGTAGACCGCCTAAGACACCCTCCATCCCTTACTAGTTACGGTCGTGGGCCCTTTCAGATTGAGATTTAGTCGCCGATTTGTCTGACGAGAGCTCGTGTATGGATCCCGAGGTCGGGCATGACGAGGTCGGTGGATGTTCGCACTCCGACAACGACAGGCTGGATCTCATGCGACCATCTGCGAGATGGCGAAGGACAAGGGTTCCAACGACCGACGAACCCGATAAGTTGCTGTCACGATTTCTTGATAAGCGTGGAGCGGGTGACGGGGTTCGAACCCGCGACATCCAGCTTGGGAAGCTGGCACTCTACCAACTGAGTTACACCCGCACGGTAGGCCTGAAGGCCGATAACGATCACAAGGGCTACCACAGCATGGAAAGAACATCAATGTTTGCCCGTGCTCTCTGGCTCTGCCAAGTTTAAATCGAGGAACTATCGCGCGGGGTCCACGGGGCGGCCAGCCCCTGGTCGGCAATTCAAGTTTTGGCCCTGCCAAGTTTGAATCGAAGATAATATCGCGCAGGGTCCACGGGGCGGCTAGCCCCTGGTCGGCAATTCAAGTTTTGGCCCTGCCAAGTTTGAATCGAAGATAATATCGCGCAGGGTCCACGGGGCGGCTAGCCCCTGGTCGTTAATTCAAATCTTGGCTCCGCCAAGTTTGAATCGAAGATAATATCGCGCAGGGTCCACGGGGCGGCTAGCCCCTGGTCGTTAATTCAAATCTTGGCTCCGCCAAGTTTGAATCGAGAAAACCTGGTCGGCAATTCAAGTTTTGGCTCCGCCAAGTTTGAATCGAAGATAATATCGCGCGGGGTCCACGGGGCGGCTAGCCCCTGGTCGTTAATTCAAATCTTGGCTCCGCCAAGTTTGAATCGAGAAAATATGGAGCGGGTGAAGGGATTCGAACCCTCGACCTCTTCCTTGGCAAGGAAGCGCTCTAGCCAACTGAGCTACACCCGCATGAGGAGAGGATGAAGTACTTCATGCCCTGCGAATTGTCAACGTCTCGCGGCTGGACACTATTGGAGCTCACAGGATAGGGGGTCAACACCGTATTGGCGTCCTGCCTCTGAATTAGGTAAGCTAATGAGGCATTTATTTCGAAACGGTACTTTTGAGGGTTTGCTATGAACGACGCATGGGACGAGCGTAGGCGCGCACAGGAGGAGGGCTACTTCGAGCGATTGAACAAGGAAGCTTTAGCCCGCATGGCCCGCAAGCAAGAGGGCCCAGTTAGACCTAGCCCCGTAACGGGTAAGCCCATGGAAGCAATTACTCTCATGGGAATAGTAGTCGACCGGTGTGTCGATAGTGGTGGAGTTTGGTTGGATGCCGGCGAGCTCGAGCAACTACTCCATGCCGCGAAAGACAGCAAAGCATCCGTTGAGGACTTCATCGGTACACTTCCGACTTTAAAGCCGAGCGATACGGTAGTGGCCGAGGGCCAGCCGAGCCCGATCTCAGGTAGCCCCATGCAGCGCGAGAAGGTCTTGGGAATCACCGTGGATCGGTGCCCTGACAGCGGAGGAATCTGGCTGGATGCGAGAGAATTGGATCGTCTTTTACGCTCCTCTCACCAATCGCTGACAAGCTCGGTTATGGACTTCTTCTCGATGGTCATTGGTCGGAAGTAATCCGTTCTTTCATTTCCTCTACTGAAGTGAGGCGTCGAAGCCACCCCTCACTTCAGTGTTGATTTTCGATTGTCGCTAGCGCATACATCCCTTCTCTGCTTCGAGGGCTAGCAAGGCCTCGGAGTGTTCTTTGCGCAAGCTTTTTTTGGGTAACGACTCGTTCGCCTACACTCCTTCAGCTCGTATAAAATTCGAGCGCTTGAGAGAAACTGTAGAGTGAAATGGGCTTGCGCTTCGCTGTATGCGGCGGAACCGACCGCATCGAGCGAAGCGCAGCGTGCTTCGTAAGGTTTTTTCCCCAAAGAGGTTTTTACAATGAAGAGCGACGACGTCTTAACCACAGGAGAGGCTGCCAAAGTGTGCTGTCTCTCTATACAGACCGTCATTCGGTCGATCGAGCAGGGTCTAATCAGTGGACACAAAGTGCCAGGATCGAGATTCCGGCGCGTGTCGAGACTGGAGGTCCGGCGCTTCATCAAGAAGTTCGGTCTTCCTCGTCACGGTCTCTCACCTGAGGAGCGGTGTGTAGTAATGGTATCGAAGGACCCGACCAAACTTGCCCGCGAGATTCCCTTGGCAGTACCTGGGTGCTCGGTCAAGTATGTCAACACCTTCGAGGCGGGCATGATCGTGGCAGAGTGCCGAGCGAGTGTCGTGATTATCGACGATCGCTTGGGGGCCCCCTGTCTCGAGATGCTCACGGCGAACCTTTCGTCTCTGGATTTACCGGTGCCTTTCATCGTGCTTACAAGCACTACGGAGAGCATCCAAGGAGACGTACATCAGGTACCGCGAGGGCTTGCTGTGCAAACTTTGCTGCGGACAATTGAGTCGCTAGTTCATTGACTGTTCCGAGGAGGCAAGAGGAAAGCTCAACGTTCCTCTCCTCTTATTAGAGGGTATCTCGTTTCGACGAGTGAGGCACGCTGACTTTCCATCATCTAGATCTTTTCAAGGGAAAGAACGATCTTGCCGATGTGCACACTTGCCTTCATCCGGGCGTGGGCTTCGTCCGCACGATCTATGGGGTAGATCGAATCGACGATCGGCTTGATATCTCCCGTATCGAAGGCGTGAAAGAATCGTGCGACGAAACCCGATACGAGCCCTGCTTTTTCCGCAGCACTACGACTACGCAAGACCGAGCCGATGACACGCGCTCGTTTGCGCATCAGCAGTGCGATATCAATCTCGGCGCGAGCCCCACTCATCGTCGCAATCTCTACCAAACGACCGCATCGAGCGAGCAGCGCCAGATTACGCTCGAAGTACTCTTGGCCGACGATATCGAGAATCAGATCTACCCCCTCTGGACTCCACTCCCGAACCGCGCGCTCGAAATCCTGCTCTTTGTAGTTCACGACGAAGCTTGCGCCAAGCTCGCGACACCGAGACGCCTTCTCATCGCTTCCGACGGTACAACCGACGCGAGCTCCGGCAAGGGCGGCGAGCTGGATGGCGGCTGTGCCTACACCACTCGAACCACCATGAACGAGTAGCCGGTCTCCCTCCTGTAGATTACCCTCCCCGAACAGGTTTGCGTAAGCGGTTATGAAGGCCTCGGGAATGGCGGCAGCCTCAGCAAAGGTCAGCGCGCGCGGTATATGCATGACCTGTCCCGCAGGAACAACGACATGCTGCGCATACCCTCCGCCGGCGAGCAGCGCACACACGCGGTCCCCTTTCTTCCACTCCTCGACCCCCTCGCCCACATCTTCGATAATCCCTGCCACCTCGAGACCTAGAACAGTAGACTCACCAGGTGGAGGCGGGTACTTACCCGCACGTTGCAGAAGGTCGGCACGGTTCACTCCGGCTGCATGCACGGCGATCCGAACCTCCCCGGTCCCCGTTGATGGCACCGACTCCTCCACGACTACGAGATGCCGAGCATTCGAACTCTCATCGACCCTAACTACCTTCATATAATCTCCTTTGGCGGTACCGGATAGCGATTGTACCATGTTCCCTTTCGAGTTCTCGCAACCACGTCACTCTGCGCTCCTCGGGAATCTCGAACGTCAGCAACTCCCGTCTATACGGATGAAAGAATCGTACAGCATAGGAAGCAAGTCTGAGCCCTCTCGGATCGAACTCCCCATCGTTTTGATCCCAATAAAAGGGGTCACCGACGATGGGAAATCCTGCGGCTGAACAATGAACTCTAATTTGGTGCGTCCGTCCGCTCAAAGGCTCCGCTTGTACGAGGCTCCGAGCATTTGGCCCATGTTCACCATACGAGGATAGCACAGACACCCTCGTATGAGCCTCTTCACCCCCCTCCATCACGGCTCGACGCAGCACGGCATGTCGTGGATCGCGCGCAATATGCCACGTAAGATCTTGGTCGCTCCACGCCGGAATCCCTCGCACCTCGGCCACATAGTAGCGCTCAACCATTCGGCGCTCATAGGCTCGCTGGAGGTGCCGATTCATCCGCTCAGCGAGAGAAAAGAGCAGTACACCGCTTACCCCTACATCCAACCGGGACGGCACATGCACCCGCCTTCCGAGGTACTCACTGAGATACCTGACGAGGTTGAAGCATTCCTGATCTCGGGGCGCTGTAGTCGGTAGCCCTGCTGGCTTGAATACGACCCCTACATCCTCGTCGCGGTACAGTATCGTGGACGGATCAAATGACGGATAGAACGAAGCGACGTGGGCGAGTTCACAGCTCGGTTCGTAGTATTCCAGCCGACACGGTGGGCAGACGGGCGTATCGGCTCGCGCAGCGCGACCGGCTAGGTACACTCCTCCGAGCTCAAAGCGAGCGGCCCACGACACGCGGGCGATGTGTGGCAAACGACAGGCGAGCTCCTCTTCGCAGGTACTCACATCCCCTTGCGACTGCACGATCTCCCAACACCACCTACGACTCGAAAAACTGGCTTCGATTCGTGCAAGACGTTCAGAACTGAGTTCACCTGGATAGTCGGACATGTCAGCTTAGTCTGCGTGTAAGCGGTCTGGTGAGCAAGAGGAGGCTTTTCGGACACGGTTAGCTCCAGGCTCGTGGGCACATTTGCGGACGCTGACGAATTACGTTGACGTCGGACGACAAACGGTAGACGTCGGCGTCTACCGTCCATCGTTTGACGGTGGCGTGGGCGTTATACGAGCTTTAAGGGAAAGTTCGGAAAGCATCTGGGATTCTAGGAACACACGCGTCGACGGGATTGTCGCCCGTCACTCAATCGTCATCCCTCAATTCCCTCTGCTCCATCCCCAACAACGTCGAAAGCCTCCTCTTCACTGGAGTCTACGAAGGGATTTCCACCCTGACCGATCTCGGCATCGATCTCTGCCAACAACGTATCGAACTCCCATTCATCCATCTGCGTAAGGGCATCGACGGTGAAGATCTCTTGGAGAGGGTTGATCGACCGGGGACCTTCGAGAGGGAGTGCATCGTGGAAAAGACTCGGAGTTTTTTCGGGAGAGATATCCCGCCCGCTCCGTTCGATCCAAGCCGGCTCGCACAGTGAGAACGCAGACAGTTGAGCCTGCACCAATGTTTTCGTCTCTAGAAAGGGATACAGGTGCGCTGGCAAACTATCGTTCGGTTCGGATTGGTTGTTGAGGAAGGTCTCCAGCCACAACAAAGCCGCGCGAAACTTCTGAAGCTCACCCTCTTTGAGGTATCCGATCGGCCCGTTGTAACGCGCAGCAAGTTCGAAGGCACAGGCGGTCTCCCTCGAAAATCCGAGGTTCGCCATGAGCAATGCGCACACCTGTGCGGAGGTACATCGCCACACTTCGAGCTCCCGGCTCGATTTCTCAGCTGCCGAACCGACGACGAGCGAGCGCCTCCAGCTGAGATACAATGCCGGATCATTCATCGACATGAGAATGTGCGCGACGTGCGGCATGACTCCCCACAACATCCCCGGTGCCAATCCGAGATGGGGAACTGCAACCCCTACCAATGCGCCGACGTGCGCCTCACGCGCCAGGTGCGGACGAATCTCTTGCAGCAGGATCGTCGGTGCTACCGCTCGTACTATCCGAGTCAGGGCGCACGTGAGTAAAAATGCGCTGATGTCAGTGGCTCTGAGTAGATCGAGCATCTCACCGACGGTGAGCCGAGAACGCCCAGAGATCTCCCGACCAGCGACCAACTCGGTGAAGTAATACAACATCGACTTGAAATTCGGCCCGCGTACCATGCGACCTATATGATACTTGGTCACCGGCAAAACAGCTTCCATTCCCGGGCGGTCATTCCAACACAAGAGTCTGATGTTCGCGGACAGCACCGAGGAAACGAATCCAATACGCTTCGAGTACTCCTTGGCGAGCTTCCAACTCTGTTCGTTCGCGTCCTTTCGATTGTCGTGTGAGCTCATGACACCTGCACATACAGCATTTCGTTGGCTCTATAGGGAAGAAAGGCAAAACCTGCAACTCTACCACGTGAACGTGCTCGTGCACCTGAACGTAAACGTACCGGAACAAGAACATCAAGATTTTCGGGAACGTTCACGTTTACGAGCACGAGCACGTTCACGTGCTAAGTTCCAAAGTGAGACCACAGGTGGGTTTTGCCTCACTTCCATAGGTATCGTCCGCACAACGTCCGTATGTTAGACCTCGAGGCAATTCCCTTTTCCGTAGAGCCCGAGGCAGAAAGCCTTTCGTTCCGCGGAACTATGCAAGACAGGGCCCTATCTCCATAGGTCCTCGAGAGAACCCTTTCTACTACATGAGCCCGATCATGCTGCTCGCCGAGGGGTATGCCGCTCGTGACGGCCTTCACGGATCTCCTCTATGAACCGTTCGGAAAAGGCCGGAATGTCAGACGGCTGTCGACTCGTCACGAGACCTTCGTCAGTCACAACTTGCTGATCCACCCATGTTGCTCCCGCATGCACGAGGTCCGTCTTGATCGAACGCCAGGAGGTCACGGTACACCCCTCGAGGACACCTGCTTCGGCGAGTAACCAGGGCCCGTGACAAATAGCTGCTATCGGCTTCCCTGATTCGAAGAAGCGTCGTACGAAGGCAACCGCCCTTTCATCCATACGCAGTATGTCTGGATTCTTGACCCCGCCCGGGAGCATCAACGCATCGTAACGAGCCTCATCAGCCTCCTGCAGAGAGACATCGACCTTGATCGCATCACCCCAATTGTTGTCCTTCCACGCCCGGATCTGCTCGCCTTTTGGCGACACAATATCTGTGTGTATCCCAGCGGCCATGAGAGCCCTGCGCGGCTCCTGAAGCTCGCTTTGCTCGACTCCGTCAGTTGCGAGAATGGCGACACGCTTGCCTTGAATACTTTTCTCCACACGCCCTCCGTAGCTCGTTACGTTGGCCGTGATAGATCCCATCATCGCCATTCGCAGGACATGATCGGAGATAGGCCCGTGAGCCAAAGTCACCTACCGGCTCAAGATTGATTCACCGGGAGAAAGACTTCATTCGCTGATAGAGGCATGCGGGTTACGAAGTCTTCAACGCATGATCCAAAACACCTAAAACGTGTTCGGTTCGCATGACACCGACCGAGAATCTCACCAGATTGTCCCGAATACCGAGCGCAAGCCTCTCTTGCGTAGTCTTTTCGTAAAAAGACACGAGCGAGGGTTGCTCAATGAGACTTTCACTACCTCCGAACGAAGGTCCTATATGAAAAAAAGGGCGCGTGGCATCTACGAAGCGCGACGTCTCGTCGAGATCGCCCCTCACCTCGAAGCTTACGACCCCTCCGAAACCAGAGAGTAGCCTGCGAGCCACATTGTGATCAGGATGAGACTCTAGCCCCGGATACCACACCCGCTCGATACGCGGATGAGCTTCGAGGAACCGTGCCACCGCCAGGCCCGTCGCATTCTGCCGCTCCATAGTGAGCTCCAGGTGCTCGATACCTTTGAGCGTGGAATAGGCCGCCAGAGGGTGCGGCATGCCTCCGAGAATACCTCGCACATCGCGCACCTTTTCTACGAGATCTCGGCGACCTATTACAGCTCCTCCAAGGGTGTCGTTGTGACCCGAAATGTACTTCGACGTCGAGGGAATCACGAGGTCAGCCCCCCACTCCAACGGCCGATGATTGATAGGTGTCGCGAACGTGTGATCGACGACTACGAGAACATCTTTCGGCACGGCATTGACGACATGTTCGACGTCGACCACTTTCAGGTATGGATTCGTCGGCAATTCGAAGAATACGATTTTGGTGTTCGGTCGAAGGAATTCCCGCACACGAGCGAAATCGCTCATCTCGATGGTATCGACCTGAACGTGCCGCAGAAATTCTCTGACGAACTGACTCGTTCTTCGGTACCCTTCGCTCCCGAATATGATGTGCGCGTCCGGCTCCTCCTTGAGAAGAGCGAACAACGTTGTCGTTATCGCACTCATTCCCGAAGGGAGAAAAACCGCGTCCTCCCCTCTGTCGAGATTCGCAAGCGCCCCTTCGAGCGCCCGCACTGTCGGGTTTCCGTATCGTCCGTATTCGTACCGACCTACATGCTCGCCATGCATCTCCTTCTCTTTGAAATCGCACAGATCTCTAGTGTCCCCGAACTCGTGAAGGGTAGTCATGACTACCGGGACCTTCAGAGACTGATACGGATGCATCTCATGAGAGCCTCGGGGCCACACCGGCAACTGAGCCTCCACACAGGAA
Source organism: Bdellovibrionota bacterium (assembly GCA_044351885.1). Classification (GTDB taxonomy): domain Bacteria; phylum Bdellovibrionota_C; class UBA2361; order UBA2361; family OMII01; genus OMII01. The sequence continues at coordinate 22,894 of JBILEW010000029.1, read as the reverse complement.
GAAGTTTGAACGGGCTTGGTAATTCGATCAGACACAGCTACCTCTCAGATAAAAAAAAGCCAGAGAGGCACAGAGAGAAATACGAGAGGAAGAAAGAGGGGCGAGTCCTCGGCCAGCAAGCCAAGCCACAACGGGAGATACCCGTCGAGAACCGCTCTCTCATCTTCCAGAACGTGACCTACCTCGGAAAGCGAGGGCGGTCTCTCTGCCGGAATTGGCACCTTGCGACGTGCGTAGGCTGCCGAGGCTTCATCGGGCCGGTCCCTCTGCCTCTCTGGATAAGAGCTGTCGAGGTGATATACCAGGCGCACGACCCTGTCAATTCGATGGTCGTCACGGAGGAGTGAAAAAGTAGCTTGAAAGGGATACCAGCCTCAAGAGTACTATATCTGGGCGTTCATGATGGACGCGGATATAGAGGAACGACCCCTCGATGAAGCTCACTACCTCCACCATTGCGCTACTGATACTGGGCGCCTTGCTCGTCGTTTGCACTCACCTTACGAGGCCAAGTGCCGAGCTCACCCTCGAACTGGACGGCAACTCGTTACGCTACCGCGTAGCCGATAACTTCTTCGAAGGTCATTACGAGGGCAAAGAGTTTACGGGCATCTCTATCAAGCGCTCTGTATCGGCTGTTTCGGAGACATCGGTCGAATGGATTAAAGTCGGCGAGGAATTCCTTCTTCCCCATACTTTCTCGTTTTTTCTCGGGGGTCGATTGCTTGGCCCCCTTCCACCGGTCAAGAGCGTCTTTGATTTCCGACAAACATTCGGCGATTGGAGTATCGATCGATTCGATGGCTCACTCGAAAGGATCTCTGAGCGCGTGTTCTCTACACCCTTCACACTAAGGGCGAAAGTAACAGGAAGGGGTACGACAGAGTTAGTCCTCCACGGAGCCACAACCTCATTGGTGGCAAGCCTACGGAGCGGTTTGATGGATAACGACCTGTCCGTATGCATCCTCAATGCAGAGTGCCTGTACGTGGCTTCTTTTCAAAAGCCCTTATCTGACAGTCTTCTCGGCCTCACGAACACGATAGTTTCGTGGCTATTACTCGCTACCATCCTTTGTCTTTGTGTGAAGTTGTGTTCGTGGATAGCTCAGCGCAGGGGCAACCTGCCTTGCAAATCGAGCTGCGGTGTCGATCTGCCAAGGCTTTCGTGGACTTTCGCGATCCTCCTAGCGCTCGTTCACTTCGGGCTTGCCTACGGCTTTGCCAGAGGAGTTTTGGGAGGCATTCCTCATATCCCTGATTCTGTAGTGTACATGGAGCAGGCTCGCACGTTGGCACACGGGCTGCTCGACATTACATTTCCACCAAACCTTCCGCACGAACCCTTTTACACCTTGGGGGCAGTCGACCGTGACGGTTCAATGACCTTTTTTTACAATCGATTCTGGCCATTCCTGATCGCTGTGGCATTCCGCGCGGGCCTTGAGGGATTTCTTCTTCCCCTTCTCTCGGCTGGTACCGTACTCTTACTTTTTTCCTTCTGTTCCGCCATCGCGGGTCGTCGCGCAGCCCTTGTTGCATCCACAGTCTACTCCTTTTCTCCCTTCACGATCATTCAGGCGGGGGATTTCATGACACATGTGCCGACGAGCTTCTTTATCCTCGCCACCCTCGAAACCCTCCGGCTGGGAGTATCGCGAAACCGCGCAGCGCTGTTCGTTATCGCGGGTGCCCTTGGTGCCTTTGCTTTCGGCATTCGAACTCTCACCACCGTAGCGCTCGCGCTCGCGGCGCTCGTATGGTTTGTTCCATTCGCGTATACACACAGGCAGTTATTGCGCTCGAGCGTTCTTTTTGTCGTCGGAGCCTGTCCTCTTCTGCTTCTGCTGGCACTCGACAACTCTAGTATCACCGGCGACGCCCTGGTATTCCCTCACGCTCGCTTCCACTCATCTAATGGGGGCTTCAAGTCGCTGGCGGCAGGAGCTATGCTCATGGACTCCCAGGCAGCTCTTCTCTCGCCGATTCTCTTCGCAACTCCTGTAGTTGGGCTGAGCCTCGGCCTGGTACTCCTGCCGCTCGTGCTCGAACCACACCGCCGGGCCCTGAACCTCATGTTGATGCCTCTTGCGCTCTTGGCGGCGTACCATCTCTGGCCTCTCAACGGATTGCACGGCTACGGACCACGTTTCCTGTTCGAAGCCACGCCGTACCTCTGCATGCTGATCGGCCTAGGAGTCGTAGCTATATGGGACCACATCCCGTCTCGAGCCCTCAAATTGATACCTTTCGTGGGTTTAATGACACTTTTTGTCTTCAATGCTTACCTGCTCGGAATGGAGCTCCCCACTTACGAGAATTACAATTCGATCTCTGACAAGGTTGCGCGGACCATGGAGGGCATTTCCCGGGAGAACAGCGTCGTACTCATAGAGGAAGGAGGATGGCAGGACCAGGGATATGCCAATATGTGGATCGATCCGACCCTCTCGCGTTTCCTCGCAATTCGAAAATCTCCGGGGATTCCATGGGAGGACGCTCTGCGACACTATCCACGTCACAAGCGCTATTCGATAGCTCACGGAAACCTCTTTCGAATTGAGTCGTCGGGAGAGGCTGTGCCTTTAGAAGCGACGAAGTAGTTCCTGCACTCATGGAGACCAAAACAGTCACAATTCGCGGTATAGAAGAGCTCAAAAAGTGCGATCGGTCTACAGCACTCAGGGTGTCCTTGTGCGCAGAACTCCGAGCTGTCCCAAGGGAGATCGTCGAATACGCTCCGGACGTCGTGGTGCTTGATTTGAGTCACAACCACCTCGATTCATTACCGGATTGGATCGGAGAGCTCCGATCTCTCGAGGTTTTGTTCCTCAGTAGTAATTCCTTTCGAGAGATCCCGCGGGTCCTCGGGCGCTTGCCGTGTCTCCGCATGCTCGGCATGCGCGCCTGCCAGCTCGAACACATTCCGGCAGATGCGCTGCCACACTCTCTCATATGGCTGACCCTGACAGACAATCATCTTCAGTCATTGCCGCACAACATCGGTTCGTTACGGGCACTCCGAAAGGTCCTACTCGCAGGCAATGAGCTTCACGAACTGCCCGAATCGTGTGCAAATCTGCGAGAGCTCGAACTCCTCAGACTTTCCGCCAACAAATTCGAGCGCTTCCCTGAGTGGCTCTTTCAGTTACCGCATCTTGCCTGGCTGGCCTTGGCAGGAAATCCCTGTTCTACCTCACTCGACGTTCGAAACGAATGTCGTGCGATGATTCCCTGGACTCAGTTGACCGTTGGCTCTGAGCTCGGGCGAGGAGCATCGGGACCAACGTATCGAGCAGTCTATGCTCCCCCACACGCAGCCCCTCGCGAGGTAGCTGTAAAGGTATTCCACTCTTGCGTGTCGAGTGACGGAGACTTGCGTGACGAGATAGCCGCAGCAGTACGCGCGGGCTGCCATTCCTGCTTGACCTCGACTATCGCCCCATTTTCCGAGCATCCTGAAGGCAAGTCTGGCCTCGTCCTCGAACTAGTTCCAAATAGCTTCAGAAACCTCGCGTCCCCCCCGAGCTTCGAAAGCTGCACTAGAGACGTCTACGCTGCCGACGAAAAGCTTTCACTTCCGATAGCATTCGCGTACGCGCACCAGATTGCGCGGGCTGCTGCGCACTTGCACGAACGAGGCATCATGCACGGCGATCTCTACGCGCACAACATCCTGGTTGACGGCTCGCAAGCACTACTCGGGGACTTTGGTGCGGCCTGCGTGTACGATGGCCATGCGGCTCTTGATGCACAGGCTCTTGAACGGATTGAAGTACGTTCATTCGGCATACTGCTGAAGGAGCTCCTCGCGCTTGTCCCTGCCGTTGACCAAACCACATACACTCCAGCGCTCCAGCAGCTCGAAACCTTGGCGCACCACTGCCTCGATACACAGGTTTCGAGTCGCCCAGCGTGTCTCCGCATCGCCGAAGAGCTGGCGACCCGAGCTCACCTTTTCGACCGCGCTTGAGCGCCGCGTCGTCTATCTCGCAGGTTCACATAGAGGTCAGACACGAATGCTCCCGGGGTCAGATTGCGCAACCCATAGGTCGAATCCGCGGGAGTGTCTTCCGTACATTGATACCAATAGATCCGCCTCACGGAGGGAATCCTAGATTTTAGGAAGGGAAATATCCGCTGGGCATATTCGAGCTGACGATTCACTCCGCGCTCTCCAGACTCGGTAATCCAAATATCCCTGCCTAGACCGTTCAGAAAATCCTCGACTCCTCCGGGAAGTAGCACCCGCTCGATGCTTTTACCGTAATAGTGCACTGCGTACGCATCGGTGAACGAAAGGACTCCCGCATCGACCATCGCCCTATTGTATTCAAGGGTATCGGGAAAATTCTGAGCAATGGCCGTTGTCGCTGCATTGATCACCTTCTTGCGCCTAGCTATTCCCTTGATGGCAGCATGGGCACGCGCTAATAGCTCGACGTAGTTGTTTGGTTTGGTAAGGACATCCAAGGTTACATTCTCAGCGAAGTCGGGGTTGTTGGGCTCGTTCCAGATCTGGTATCCGGCGAGACGGCCTCGCCGTCTGTAGCGGGAAATAACCTTCTTTACCCAACTATCTACAAAGGTTTGCCGGGGGTCTCCATTCACCCAGTTCCTCGAGTCGTTCATCCATGAGGGAACTCCGGTCAACACGGCGACTGCCTCCACTCCCACCGGCAATGATCGTACGATCTCGTCGTAGAAACCAAAAAACGGCTCCGAGCTCGGTGTAGGTTGTATCTGATCGTTCCATGCGAAGAGAACACGGACCCGCCTAAGACGCAGTGTGCTTTTTACCTCTCGAAACTGATTTCGAATCGAACCGAAACGTGGGTCATTGACGAATGCGTTCACGCCGAGAAGGCTGTAGGGGATCGTTTTCTTGGGAATGAAAACATCCTCCAACCCCTGACGTGCGAGTGGCTCTTCGGACGGGGATGCTCGGGACTCGATGGATACCACCGTGAGTAAAATCACGAGGAGTATCCTGATCGTCGTTCTCACGAGTCTCATACAGCTATACTGAAGATACGCAAGCAATTGTCGCAACGAGCATTACACGGCCAAGATCGTGCCGCGCTCGCGCACGATACACCAACTACTGAGGAGAACGTGTACTCAGGAGGTTGGTCAACTCCAAGGCACGCTGGGCGTTCATCAGAGAGAGTATCTGGCCGATCCGCTTCTCCGGCATACGCTGAATCAGAGAGAGCGAAACCTGTACGTCAAGTTGTTCCAAAAGGTGAGCCGCCTCGGGTGGATTCATCGAACCGTACACGTTCGCGAGCTGGTCCAACTGACCATTTCGCTGCTTCTCGCCCTTCTCACGCTCGATTTTCAGTTTCTCGGTAAGCTCTCTCAATTCGGTGAGCCGGCCTGCGAGGTCACGATCGCGTGCGTTGATCTCCATCTCCTTGTGTTCGATACGAGCACTGCGCTCCTCAAGCTCGGCACGTCTATGGTCCAGGGAGGTGAGGATCTTTACCTCCTCCTTGCTCCATTGAGGTCCGACCGGAACCGGAGCCACTAATGCTGCTTGTACCGGCTCGACCTCGGCAACACCAGTCGCTTCGATGGCGGAAAGAGCAACCTTGGCACAACAGAAAGCGGCTACGAACAGTACTGCTATGGCATGACCGTTACTCGATCCACCACTGAGCCGAGTAGGCGAACGCGGGCTTGCTCTCCTAGCTGCTTCGGCGCTCCGGGTTGGGCGCTGTGTCGGCGCTGCCTTGCCGTTCAAACCCGACTTGAGGGCGTCTGCTATCTCCTTCGCCAACTTGGTATTTGGGGCTCCACTGGAAGCAGCCGCCACGGGTGGTTTCTCTCCGCGCTTGTGCATCATCTGCGTCATAGCCTTGTGAAGATCGTCATACAATTCCCGGGCCTGCTCGCGTGTCAATTTCTTCTCTGCCATACCATCATCCTTGAATCAGCGTATTACGTCTCCGATAGAGCCTTCCTACCGGCTCTCTGGACCGCAATCTCGTCGAGCTGAGCACCTTCTTCCTTGAGTGCCTGCTCGACATATTCCTGCCGGCGTTTCTCCTTGAGCTTTTCGAGAGCTTGCGACTCTTTACTCGCTTCGATGTAACGCTCTCGAGCCTCCTCGGCAGCCTGCTCCGCCGCGAGAACCCGAGCGCGCTGTTGCTCGATCTGCTCTTGCAATCGAGTCGAATAGTCGCCTACCAGCACCATCTCACTTGCAGAATACGTGCCACCCTCCTCGACCTTAGCGCGCAGGAATTCCTGGTCTAAGTGCTCTAAGATATTGCGTTCTCGGTCGTGCTCGAAGTTTCGTTGGACAAGTTCTTGACGCATCTCGTCACGAAACCGTTCGCGGATCTCCAAAACTCGCTGTAATCGAAAGTTGAAGCGCTTCATGAGTTGACGATATCGCCCATCAACTGCCAGGTATCCTGCAGAGAGGTCGGCTCTTCAGAGTTCTGTTTGAGGAATTGATTTACCGCGTCGATCTTTTCGACAGCTCGGTCTACCCGGGCGTTCTGGCCCGGCTTGTACGCCCCAATGGTAATCAAGTCTTCGGCATCCTGATATGCCGCGATAATCTCGCGGATCTGCGCCGCGATCTGCATGCCCTGCTTAGGTATTATGTCGGACATGACTCGAGAGATACTTTGCAGCACATCGATCGCCGGATAGTGCCCCCGAGCCGCAAGCTTTCGGCTCAATACGATGTGTCCGTCCAAGATACCTCGGACCGTATCGGCTACCGGCTCGTTCATATCGTCACCTTCGACGAGCACGGTATAGAGGCCGGTGATACTACCCCGCCCCTCGCATGTTCCGGCGCGCTCCAGCAACTTGGGCAGTATGGCGAATACAGATGGAGTATATCCGCGCGTGCTAGGCGGTTCCCCGACTGCAAGCCCAACCTCTCGTTGCGCCATAGCTAGGCGAGTAACAGAGTCAAGCATCAGCACAACCTTCTTTCCCATGTCGCGGAAAAATTCCGCGATCGCTGTTGCCATGAAGGCTGCACGAATACGGAGAAGCGCAGATTGATTACCGGTAGCTACGACCACCACTGAGCGCGCCAGCCCCTCCGGGCCGAGATCACGCTCTATGAACTCACGAACCTCTCTTCCTCGCTCTCCGATGAGACCAATCACATTGACTTCACTCGAGGAGTGCTTGGCGATCATACCGAGCAAGGTGGATTTTCCTACGCCTGATCCCGCCATAATCGCCACACGTTGGCCTTCACCAACGGTAAGCAAACCATTCATCGCCCGCACTCCGAGGTCGAAGCACTCGGTGATGCGGGTACGCGATACGGGATTCGGTGGCTCGCGGTAGAGCGGTACCATCTGGTCCATGGTCGGCATGGGCATCCCGTCAATCGGATTCCCGAGTGCATCTATGACCCGCCCCAGAAGCCCCTCGGAAACGAATACGTCTGCACGATTCTCCCCGGCTGTAATGGTGGCTCCAGGCGCAACTCCGTGAATCTCCCCGAACGGCATGAGTAGCACCCGATCCGTCTTGAATCCAACGACCTGCGCTGGAATGCTGCTCGGGCCATTGTTGACCATCACCTGAGAACCTACAGACACGAAGGGGCCGGAACCCTCGATGATCAGACCTCTCACATCCGTGACAGTTCCACGCACCTCGAAATTACTTGCGACTCGGACGGCCGCATGTGCTCGCTCGAAAACCCCTTCCATCACCCTACCGAACCTTTACTACTTGATCGCGAATGCGCTCCCATGCTTTGTCGATCTGATAGTCGACAACACCACCTATCATCTCTACGACACAGCCGGACTTTATCGTATCATCGCCTTCGAAGCTCCATCCACCGTCGAACTTTTTGAATTGCTTCGAAAGATTCAAGAGATTGAGGAACTCGAGATCTTGAGGGCTGACCTTGATGCTCTTGATCTTAGCGCCCCCAGCCAACGCGATCCCTTCTTTGATGATATCGATGATATACTCAGGATTTATGTCGACAATAGCCCCCACGAGCTTGTTCGATATCTCTAGCGTGAGGTTCAGGGCCTGTTGTTCTATCGATACGAGGCTCTCGTTGAGCTGTGCCCCGATGTCCTCGAGCACTCCAATGTAGCGTTCCTCGAGTTGCCTACTCCGCTCCTCGGCCTCACTCGCAGCTATCGCTCGCCCCTCTTCGAGCCCTTGCGCTCGTGCCTCTTCGAGTTGCCGAGCGTGATCTTCCAGACGGGCTTGTAGTTTGCGCTCTACCTCTTGGGCGATGTCTTCCTCGGTGAGGCGTCGGTTTGGAGCGTATACATTTCCTGGCCCCTGCCCATGTCGACGACTGCCCGTATTTCCGATTCGACCTCCGAAGTCAGAGAACATCGGGTCGAGCCTGAAATCCTCTGCGCTGAGCGTTCGAAACTCCATCGGTACGAAGGCGTTGTTGTTCTCGAACTCTCCTACTATCGGCCAACCGGTGTCAGCATAGTTAGTAGGCTTGTAACTCTCTACGGTGAGTCTCGCTTTGGACTCCGTCCCGTCGGCATGTTCGCTCATCTCTCGGTCTCCTTTCCCTTAGAGCTTACTTTAGAGCCTACCATCATTGAGCCAGTATCTGATCAGGAGGGCCGCCTGTTGCGGGTTCTCCTTGACGAGGCGAGAGTTCTCCGCCATGAGCTCTCCGAGTTGCTCGAGGTCGACCGCTGGTTCGAATGCAGGGATCGTCGCTTTCGTCCGTTCAGCATCGAGCTCTGCTTCGAGCTCCTGAATTCCCGTTGGGAGGAGACGAGCCAAATCGACCTCTGCCTCCGTCGGAGTTATGAGGAACTTCACCATCGGTCTGAGAAGGAAGAAGAAGAACAGGAACACACACAGATAGGGGATAGCGAGCGAGGCGTACCGAAAGTACTGACTCTCTTTGTAGGCCTTGTCGAGTTGAGAGGCCAAGCTCTCGTCAGGTTCGTAAAATGGTACGTTCTCAACCGTCACTACGTCTCCACGGGTCGAGTCGTAACCTATCGCTGACTTCACGATACCTTCTACCTGTGCAAGCATCTCCTGTGTGAGCGGCTTGAAGGTTTTGGTTTGCTTAGCCTCTGCTTTGCCATCGGCAGCCGCTCCACTAGCCAACTCTTCGTAATGGCCGTCCACGAGCACTGCGGCCGAAAGCTTCAGAAGTCGCCCGCGAGCCTGCTCGCTCTTGGTTACTGCCCTCGAGACCTCGAAGTTCTTCACGTTTTCCTTGCGGGAACTCTGCTCCGTTCCAACCTCGGGGGGCGAGAGAAGCTTCGGATCGTTAGACAGATTCGATACGACGCCCGGTACTCCACCTCGCTGCGATGCACCCGCACCCTCTTCGATGCTTCGCTCCGACCTGAGCACCCTTCCACCCGGATCGAAACTCTCCTCTTCGCGTGCGTTCGAGGAGAAATCGATATCTGCTGTCACTCGTGCCACGACTTTGCCTGGTCCCAAAACTTTGGCAAGCATCGCTTCGATACGTTGCACGTAGCCCTTCTCTACTTCACGCGCATACTGCAGTCTGGTTGCATCCGCACCTAGCTCCTCTCCTTCCTGGTCTTTGGGAGTAAGGAGGTTACCGAACACGTCTATAATCGTCACTTGCTCCGGCTTGAGCCCTTCGACGCTGCCCGCCACGAAGTTCGCAATACCTCGAATCTGCTTTTTGTCGAGCTCGCCTCCAGGTCGCAGCTTGAGCAGCACCGAAGCGGATGTCTCTTGGGCTTGCTTCGAAAAGATCGTTTTTTCGGGTTGTGAGATGTGGACACGTGCAGAGAGTACCGAGTCGAGAGACATGATGGTACGCTCGAGTTCACCTTGAACGGCCCGTTGCTTCTTTACCATCTCTCCGAGAGTTGTGGTTGCGAAATTGGTTCCGTCGAACAACTCAAACCCAACCGTTCCCGTCTTCGGCAAACCTTCCGCGGCAAGGCTCATACGGAGCTCGTGCACCTGCTCGGGGGGCTTGATTGAGATCGTACTACCATCGATCTTGTACGCGATCTTGAGCTCCTTGAGCCGCTCGACGACTCCTGCCGCATCTGCTGTGCTTAGGTCAGAATACAGCACCGTGTAATCTGGATCTGTGGCGAGCTTCGATACATAGATCACTGCTGCAACAGAAAACATGGTAAGCACCGGGAAGAGTACTTTTTGCGTCAGAGGGAGTTTCAAGTAGCCCTCGAACAACTGCGTCAGAATAGCTTTCGGATCAAGCGTAGAAGCCACGTTACCTCACTAATTATATCAAACTTGTGTGCGAATTACTTCTTCGTAAGCGCGGATGATTTTTCCGCGAATAGCGGACATGAGTTGGAAAGCGACGTCAGCTTTCTCGAGTGCTACCATCGCGCTGTGCGGAGTAACACCCTCTTTCTTGAGGGTCAGCCCCTCGATCTGCTCTTCAGCTTTGTTCTGAAGATCGTTCACCTCTTGTAAAGCGTCTTGGAAGACGTCGGCGAACGTTCCTTCTTTCGCTCCGCTGGTCGGAGCTGTTGGCTTGTTCTCCGAGATACCCTTGACTCCAGGTATCTGAGGCAGCATTGGGTTGATTCCGTTGACACTCATGAAACCTCCTCGACTATGCCTGAGTTAGAATACGACTCGCCTCAGTCTGCATCTGACGCGCGGTCTCGATAGCCGTCACATTGGCCTGGTACAAACGGCTCGCAGACATAAGGTCAGACATCGTGCTAACTACATTGATATTCGGGTATGCCACGAAGCCCTGTGCATCGGCATCAGGGTGTCCAGGTTGATAGACCTGTCGCGGAGGCGATTCATCTACCGTAACCGCTGCCACCGCCGGCTTCTTGAGGGTCATGCGATCAAGTGCGGACGAAAAGCTACCCGGCAAATCCTTCGCCACCTGAACTATATCGCGTCTCTTGTACGGCCCACCTTCGGGTGTCCTTGTAGTTTCGGCGTTGGCGATGTTGGAGGCGAGAGCATTGACCCGCTTTCTCGCTACGTCCATACCGCTCGATAGTACCTCGATTGCGTTGAACATACTTATCGTCCTTCTCGTATCGCGTTTTTAATCAGTCCGATCTGTCGACGAATCAATCGCGCTGCGTTCATGAAGTCACCGCTATTCTGCGCCAAGCGCCCCATTTGAAGGTCGATGTCGACATTGTTTCCATCAGGCTTGGTCTGACCAGAGTAGTCAGGAACGAACCGCGAGCTCTGATTCTGGCCAACATCGAGGTGCTGTGAGTTCGTGCGCATGACACTCTCATTGCTCTCCCCAAAGGCTCGCTCCAGTTCCTTTCCGAACGTGACGTCAACGGCGCGGTACTGCGGCGTCTCGGCGTTTGCGATATTCGAGGCGAGTGCCTGATTACGCTTCCACGTAAGGTCCATGCTCTTGGTGAGCCCGGTCACCGATCTGTCGAACAAGTTATCTAGCAGTTTCATATGTGCACCTCGGCATAAGCCTGTTAAGCAAGAGGCGTGCTAGATATTTACACTGTAAGATCAGGAGGTTGGGCTCTTTGACTGGTGTCAAATCAATGACATACCCAGAGCTGTGTCAGAACAACGACCGCAAGCCGGCCCCCTCATCCGACGACGCTTTGACCTTTCAATCTCGACGAAACGACTCTGGTATCACTACGCTCGGCGCCTCGCGCTGAATCCGCAAGAATCTGCGCCTCGCCACCCCGGAGAGGCCCCGCGGAGAGACCCGCCGAGGAGACGGCAAAATCGCTGCCAACGCAGCAGCTTCCGACGAACTGAGGGCTTCTACACCCTTACCGTAGTGGGACCGAGCCGCGGCGTCGATGCCGTAAATCCCCTCACCCCACTCAATGACATTCATGTAGAGCTCAAAGGTCCGTCTTTTGCCCCAGACCGTTCCCGCTAGCAGCGCCATCCCTGCCTCGATCGCTTTGCGCAGATAGCTGCGACCTGGCCACAAGAAGACATTCTTAACTGTTTGCATCGTAATCGTGCTGGCACCTCGAACCCGCTTTTCTCCCACACCATCCTCAATCGCATCCCCTACCGCCGAGAGATCGATCCCCCAGTGATCAAGATAGCGCGCATCCTCTGCAACGATGACCGCCTGCTGCACGTGAAGGGGTATCTTCGACAGCTTAATCCATTGCCAGCGCTGTTCTACGGATTTCCCTCTCCACCAATATTCTAAGGTGCGAATCGCCATAAGGGGGGTGAAGGGCGGGGCTACAACTCGAAAGGCGACCACACTCAGTACCCATATCCCCGTGATCAGCAAAAGGGATACACCGAGCTTTCGAAGCCACCCATTTCGAGTACACTGGCGGGAACGAGGACGAGACGACACGTTCGAAGTGTGCTACCTGACGGCCCGAAAGGAAAGAGGGAACCAACAGATTATACGAACAGCCGCAAGTTCATGACATAATGACCGTGCATGCGCTCTACGAAGCTACTCGTCTACTACTGGAACCCCCTCACCGCGGTATTCATGTAGCTTATTGCGAAGAGTGCGTATGCTGATACCAAGTAGCTTGGCTGCCTCTGTCCTATTGTTCTGTGTCGCTCTGAGCGTCTCGAGGATAAGTGCCTTCTCCATCTCCTGGACCGTCGTTCCAGATCGTATTACCAGTGGCCCAGCGACCCCTTCGACTACGGGATCTACGCTCCGTTCTATCCTGGTATTGAGCGGGGCGCTCTCCTCTGCTCCTGTTCGAAAAGACTCCAACTGTACAGTCGGGTTCATCGACAGCAAGAAGTCCGACTCACGTGGAGTTTCACCCCGCGAGAGAATGGCGGCTCGCTGCACGGCGTTCTGCAATTCACGAATATTACCGGGCCATGAATGCGACATCAATGCTTCGAGAACCGGCGCAGGAAGCGCAGGTGCATGCTCTCCGAGATACTGACGCATAAAGTGCTCTGTAAGTAATTTGATGTCGGGTCGACGTTCTCGCAGCGGAGGCAGCGTCAGCGGGATAACATTCAGTCGATAGTACAAATCAGCTCGGAACTTACCTTCTCTCACGCTCTCTTCGAGATTACGATTGGTCGTCGCCAACACGCGCACGTCGATTGAGACGGGATCTTTACCTCCCACTCGATCGACCTCGCGCTCCTGGAGCACGCGCAGCAACTTGGCCTGAAGAGCGAGCTCCATCTCGGAGATTTCATCCAAGAGAATCGTTCCGCCATGAGCCAATTCGAACTTTCCTATCTTACGGTTTTGAGCGCCTGTAAAAGCCCCTTTCTCGTGTCCAAATAATTCGCTCTCCAAGAGGCTCGCTGGAAGAGCCGCACAGTTGACGGCGATGAACGGCTGCTGACTCCTCGGACTGCTTGCATGAACAAACCGAGCGATAAGCTCCTTTCCAGTTCCCGATTCCCCCTGGATGAGTACCGTAGCTTCGCTCCGCGCGACCGCCTCGGCTACTTCTAGAACCCTGATCATCAGGGGATCATTAGTCACTATCGGGCGGCCCCCTTTAACTCGAGCGGACCTCTGCCGGCACTCCTTACTCTCTGGCAGCAAAACTCTTTCGATGATCCTCTCCAAGTCCGAGGCGTTGAAGGGTTTCGTGATGAAATCAGCAGCTCCATTCTGCATCGCCTCGACCGCCTGTGTGATCGTTCCGTATGCGGTAATCATGATTACCGGTACATCGCTGGCACGCTTTTGAAGCGCAGCTAGGAGCTCGAGACCGGACATCTCTGGCATCTGCTGGTCGGTGATGATCAGATCGAAGTTCCCCGTCTCGGCCAATTCGAGGGCGCTCTGTCCATTGTTGACTATGACTGCGTCGAAGCCCTTACGCGACAAACAGGTCTTAACCGCCAATTGCATGTGCGGGTCGTCATCGGCGACCAAGACACGGGTCTTCGAAAGCCCTGCCTGCTTCTCCACTTTGTCTCCCACCGCTTCGTTCAGTTCCATGCTCTTCCTCTTTCTACTGAGCCGCCCGACGCGGCAACGAAATCATAAACTCAGCCCCAGGTGTATTCCGCGCCACGATAGTGCCACCATGCGCCTCGACTATGCGCTTGACGATCGATAGACCGAGACCCGTTCCGCCACTCCTTCCCGTCGTAAATGGCTCGAAGACTTGTCCCAGCATCTCTTCAGGAATTCCTGGGCCGTCGTCTCCTACCGTGATGGTAATTGCATCCCCGTCGGCACAATCGTTCGCCTCGATCTTCAACGCACCACGATACGCGGTCACCTGCAGCGCGTTAGTAATGAGATTGTACAAACACTGTCGAAGCGCCTGGTCATCGGCAACGATGAAAGGGTTGCCCGACAAAGAAAGTGTGATGGTGGCACCTGGCGCGTACAGACTCGAGAAATGGTTGTGAACTTCTCGTAAGACCGAGTGAATGTTCACAGGACCACGCTGCAATTTGTTACTCTTTGCGAAGTGCAGGACGTTTGACACTACGTGGTCGAGGCTCGCGATACTCTTTTCGATCTCATCAACCAATTCGAGAGCCTGCGGCCGATCCTCTATATCACTCTTCAGCATAGAGATGAACAACGTAATCGCGCCGAGCGGGTTACGCACCTCATGAGCGAGAGCTGCAGCCGTTTCGCCCAGCATGGCGAGTCTCTCGGAGCGCTTGATCTCCTCCTCCTTGCGCTCCAACTGCTCTCGCAACTCCTCGACCTCCTGCGTGAGGGCGGTGTAACGCAGCTCCAACTTCTCGCTGCTCTCATTAAAGCGCTCGAGCATCTGAGCAAGTCCAGTTGCGGCCTCGGCAGGAATCGTCTGTTGCTTGGGTGCGAGCATTTGGCCTCCTACTTTCCTTCCACAGCTTGCTTACGCTCCCACTCCGACTCCTCCAGCGCAGCGCGCATGAGGACGAGCCACGAATCCGATGCTGGATAATTCTTCTGAGCTTCGTCAACCAATTTGCGCGCCGCAGGAAGGTCTCCACTAGCTACCGCAACTTGCATGAGCCCGTATTCAGCCCAACTATCGAGGAAGGCCTCGGGATAGGCGCTTTTCCCCTTTTCAATCCAGAAACGCGCCCTCTCTGTCTGGTTCGTCTGGAGCGCTATCGAAGCAAGTGCCCTCACGGCCGTTGCGGATCGATCGTGCTGAGCAGGAATCGCTCTCAATCGCTCCTCTGCCCTCTCGAGCTTTCCAATGCGCATCTCGACCATCCCGAGCGCGAAATTTATCTCGGCTTTATCCGCCTCGTCCGCGTCGGAGAGTGCTTGTTCGAGCTTGTATTCCGCCGCTCCGTAGGCGCCGGTACGAGAGAGACTCTGCCCCCACAACAGATAGGCTCTACCCCGCAGTGGCGATGACTCTCGGAGGTACGAAATGGTTTTTTCGGCATACAGAGACGCTTCCGGGTAACGCTCCTCCTGATACTCCAGAACTCCACGCGACAGAGTGATGCGAGCCCGATTTTCGAGTGACAGCGTGGCATCCCGCAATACTGTGTCGAACTGCTCTGCTGCCTGTCGATTCAATCCGAGCGCCCACGAGCTCTTAGCCGCAGCGATACGCGTGTCCGTGCTCATCTTACGGGCCGGAAGGATCTCATAGAGCGTCAATGCCTTCAGGTGCTCCCCATCAGCCGAGAGTCGCTGCACATCAATCTGATGCTGAGCATGAGAGGCCGAGGAGTGAAGAATCAGGATCGGCACACACGCATAGGCGATATACCGAACTGCTCTTCGGGTTGCACGAACGACGCGATGTGTGAATCGATACGTGGCCATCACTAGTGCCTCTGATTACATCGCCATAGACTCTGGCTCGACCGATACCTCTACCTTCGAGTCGAGTCCCTTCTTCTTGATCTTTTCCACGAGAGTCGTCCGGTTGAGGCCTAAAAGCTTCGCAGCAGCCTTCTTGTTACCGCCTGTTTGAGCCAATGCAGTACAGATCAACTGATTCTCGTACGCATCAATCAACGAGTTGAAGTCTACTCCTGTCGCTGGAAGGGTAAGATCAGTCAACCGAATCGTGGTTTGCGCAGGAGGCGCGGCCTCCGAAATGTATTCCGGAAGGTCGACGGAATCGATCTGGTCTCCGTCGCTCAGGATCGCCAAACGCTCTACCAGATTTTCGACCTCTCGGACATTCCCTGGCCAGTTGTATGCGTCGAGCGTGTCGAGAGCGGCAGTCGAGAAGTGGAGGGCTGGGCGCCCGAGCTCCTGAGCATGACGTGCAAGAAAATGCCGGGCGAGCAGCTGTGCATCCCCCTGGCGTTCGCGTAACGCTGGTAGATTGACGGGAACCACTTGAAGGCGATAGTACAGGTCTTCGCGAAAACGCCCCGCTTTTACCTCTTCTGCCAAATCCTTGTTTGTTGCCGCGATTACGCGAACATCGACATCTACCGAGCGAGTCGATCCGACAGGATCGACCTTTCTCTCTTGCAGCACACGAAGAAGCTTTACCTGCAATTTCGGGCTCATCTCTCCGATTTCGTCCAAGAATATCGTTCCCCCATCAGCGAGCTGGAAACGTCCGACGCGCGATCCGACGGCACCGGTAAATGATCCTTTCTCGTGACCGAACAGCTCGCTTTCGAGGAGATCCTCGGGGATAGCGCCACAGTTTACAGGCACCAACTTACCCGTGCGTCCGCTGAGCGTATGGAGAGCCTTGGCGATTAGCTCCTTACCTGTACCGCTCTCTCCGAGAACCAGAACTGTCGAGCGGGTCTTTGCGATCTTCTCGATTACATTGAACACCTTGTGCATCTCGGAACAGCCACTGACTATTCCGAGGAATGACTGGGAGGATGTTTCACGTTCACGTGGGAGAGCAAGCGATGAGAAAACTGAATCGTGGGCCGTGGCGAGCGCTGCGGTGTGCATCATGAGAACCTTCCTTGTTCAACTTTCGTGCGGCACCGGGCTCCTCACTCCGCGAGGAGCCCATCCTTCATGCCACCCGAACCAGACTTCAACCTTTTCTGTACATCCACCCTAAAACAGCCGGGGTGGCTCATGTCACAGATTTGGCAAGCTCCGTACCAACTGGAGCATGCAATGTTAGATTCTTGACAACCTGAAAGGGGCTCATCTGTTTTCGGCTCTCTGGGTCAGTATAATCAGTCACTTACGAATGCAGAGTAGAAACCGCTGACGAAGCAGCGATCTTCTGAGTAAATTTTTTTGTCGCTGCGCGTGAAAAAACTGTTCAGTTTTGTCGAACACGAGCCGATAAACATTTCGTAGCAGTGCGAGGATCGCCCAGACACCTGCTACCCTCCTTCCTCTGTCGTCTATTCCTCATACGACGGCGCAGCAACCAGGATAACCCAGCCGCAAGACGCGCCTCTTCCGCCGGATATTTATTAATTGGCTCACCGGGGAATCGAGTGGGTGGGTACGAGGACGGGGATAGCGCAAACCCTTGCTTCGACCTATAAATCGCGCCTTTCCACGTGAACGTGCTCGTGCACGTCCGGATAACACCGAGTGTTATCCACTCGATTCGACAAAGAGTCTAATTTATGACCGTGGTCGAGTCAGTAATAAGAAGATCGCGAAGAGCCAATCCCAGTGACATCCGGAACGACTCGGCTTTTGATTCAATGTGCCCGCACGATGCCTGAATCACCGTCTTGTAACAGCATATAGATTCGGAGAATTCGAACCCGGCATGGAAAAGGATCGCCTGCCTAGCCTCGAGTTGGAAAATTATCTGCTCAACCGTCGGGAGCCAGATAAAAGCGGAGCGAAGCTCCTCGGGGGTCATTCCCTGCGGGTCTACCAAGATAGCCACCGGATTCTTATTTTCCCTGTCTGCTACCTCGTCGCCAACCTCGGGATTCCAAAATAACCCCGCCACCTCGAGATCTTGTGCGAGGTGAATCAATCGGTCAGTTCCTAAGACGTTCTTGCTCACGGTAGATTCCGCTCCTCCTCCTCATTGACCAAGATCGGCATGTCTCGGGCAAAACTTGAGCAAATACCTATGGTCGTGTGGCGACCTCTTCTAAATATGATGCACCGAGGGTCGTTCGTGATACGGGAAAAGATCGCCTCGTCGCCTGCTAGTATCTCCTATGAAATCAGGCCATCGCCGACTTACCACGGACGAAATTATCGCTTTTCTAGCGGTTACGAGGGCCGATGGGTACACCTGCACGGGGACGCTCACTGGATTTGCTCGACGCTAGTCGCCGGGTCGCGTGCACCGAGAGGAAACAAGGTTATGTTTCCCCTCCCTTGCAAGCAATCAACCTCACGAGACCCAACTTCTACGGCTCCGCCGATCGCACCGCCAGCCACTCATAGCGCACCTCGCGCTGCACAGCATCTGCGTCGACTATCTGCGAGACAGATGAGCCCTTGAGAAAGGTCTTACCATTACGCTCGACGATACTTGCAACGCACGATGTCGACTGTCTTCGATCTGGCATGAGCATTTTGAAGGAGACCTGCTCTCCTTGTTCACCTGTGACCTGTCCTACGATCGGAACGACCCGCGCCGTAGTTACCGGATCGCCGTCCGCCTTCTGGTCCGGCGAAGAAACCGAAGTACCCCTGACAGCCCCATCTTCGAGGACCTCGAGATGCATCAGCCCTGAGTCGGGTTGTGCATCGAAGTCATTTACCCAGCGCCAAAAGCCGTTGAATATAGAGCGCTCCCTTTTGGCTTTTATGACCGCTGTGGTCTCTGCGGCAGCAGTCGGAGTCGCGCTCCGATCTTTCTCAGGCTCTGGTGAAGATAGCGGGATGCGCGTTGGCACCGGCGATGCAGGTACTTCCGTCGGAATCGAACTCGGAGTCAGTGTCGGAGTCAGTGTAGCACTTGGAGTTGGAGTGGCTGTCACGGTCTCAGTTGGTATCGGAAGTGGCGAAGGTTCTATTGTCGGTACTACCAGAACTGGAGGTACCGTGGGTAAAATTACAGACGGCGTGGCTGTAACCGGCGGTTTCTTGTCTAGCTTTCCGATGCTCCACGTGATTGAGGAACCGGTAATAATTTCGCCGGTCACCTTGAACTTCCGAAATCCCTGCCGGTAGTATTTCGAACCATCGGGCAAAAGCAGCGGCTGGCCGCGCAACGCTATCTCGGCGAGCCCAACAGTCGACGCTGGAACAACCTCCTCACCTTGAGCTTGTCCATCACGATTACGGTCGAACCACAGAGAAACAACCTGTAGCTCTCTGCCACTGACCGAATAATCGCGATTTTTGTCCAAGGTCGCTAACGCTTCGTACGCATCGCTCCAGGGAACCCGGGGTGCATCCGGATTCTTGTAATTTCGTCCTCCATACGTCCACGCTCCGATGAGGGTCTCCTCGCTCACGACCTTGCGCTGCTGCGGGTCATAAATGACCAGGGGAGAATCCTCACCAGCCCTCCACTCGAATTTTTGACCTGACGACTTCTCGTAGTCGTACCCAAATCGGACAGTGGTAGACCTCTTACCAAAGGTGTCGGGTGAAACCGTGCTACTCCATAGCAGGGAAAGTACCGAGTTTTCGGCGTGGGCGCTTGCTGGGTACAAAACAGCCCAGAACAACACGAAAGGAATCGCAACGGCAGGTATCTTGGTATGGCTCACGTCTTACTCTCCTATCTGGCTGGAGGCTCTCATACAGTGTAACCGTGATTGGCTAACACCCCAAGAGGCATCAGCGGCCTGGTGAGTGCCTAGAGCCGCCCCCCAAACGAGCCCCCAAACCCTCGTTTCTTGCCCTACGGCAGAGATTTCGTTGCGCTAGCCGCCCTTGAACTTGACTAAGAACGCGTAACGAAAATACCCTTATGAAGCTGCAGAGCCAAGGCTCTTGTCGGCTTGTCGGAGGCGTTTATGATCCAGAGCTCACAGGTACGATCTACTGTTGCCGCGGGAGGTGCGCGCACAGACGAGTCACTCTCATCATTCGCTTCTAGGCTGCACGACCACGAGTCCGCATTGGTGCGCGCGGTTCACGAGGACAAAGATCTGGAGGCGGAGTTCGGCTCGTTTGTGCGCTCGTATTTGGCAGACGAGCCCCCCAGAGAGGTCCGAGAGGCGGTACTAATCTCTCACTCTCTCCTTCGTATTTTTCAGAGTCCAGAGCTGCGGACCGCTGCTATCGACTGCACTCCCTATCTCGATGTGTGGTCGTATTTCGACGCTCCAAACGCGATAATCCAAGCTCTGGGCAGATTCGCCGGTCAAGATCACTCCGTTGTCGAATTCCTCTCTTCGATTTCTGAAGGCCCTGCCCAAGCGAACCTGTACTCGAACCATAAGGCTAAGAGCCTGGCCCGGCAAATTCTCAGCTGCTCAAAAATAGAGAGCGACAGGGAAGACATTCCATCAAAAGAAGAGAGCTGTCGATTAGTCGGCGTTCAGCTTTGACTTGGGAGATCTCCGGCGGCTACGGCGGAGTGCTCAACCAACTCTCGAAGCTCAGTGCTGATGACCACCTGGGCCGTGCACGTGCCCATGAGAGATCTCCTCGTTGGTCGCAGCGCGCACATTGGTGAGTTGAATCTCGAAATGGAGCGCCTCTCCTGCCAGTGGATGATTTGCATCTAACGTGACTGAATCAGTCGACATAGCCACAATACGAGCAAGCGTCCGCTCACCGTTGTTCGCTTGAAGTTCGATCACCTCGTCTACGCCTACAGTGTCTGGCAGTGTCCACTGCTCCTTCGGAACGTTGATGACCAGCTCATCGTGTCGCACCCCGTACCCCTCTTCAGGCTGAACCACGACCGAGAAGCGATCACCTCCGGCAGCCTTACCGACCAGGGCGCTCTCCAAGCCGGGAACGATCTGACCGTATCCGTGCAGGTATACCAGAGGCGCACCCCCCTCTGAGGAATCGAGAATATCACCCTTACCGTTCTTGAGTGTGTAGTGGAACGAAACTACCGTGTCTTTGGCAACGAGGTGCATATCGGTCATGTTAAATCCCTTGAATAAGGCCTCGCTACGATCATGGACACCACAGCACGGCAGGGTTTGTTATCTTTTCAGGGTAGCATGCAGAGTGTCTCGGTACCATACATCACCACGTACCCCCTTCTTTTGACCAATGAGACGAGCCATGCCCCTGATACCCCTCATGCTCGGCGAATGTACACGCACTCACTCAGTAGACGGATCCTGTTGATTTTACGAGGTGATTTGCACGTCACTATCCTTCAATGTGCGATGCTGCCGGATTTCCTTAAGACTTCGCGAGTCGCTATACTGGGGAGTCCGGCGACCGCGTATTTTACATCGCTCGCGTTCGGCGAGAGGCAGTAACAGAGATCCCTACAGTCATGCATTGTTCACCCTCACCAAGCTCTAATCGCACGTTCAACACCACACCCGAGATTCGAAAGCTCATGCACGAGGCTCGGGAGGTTCACAGTGACTGGGCGAATGTAACGGGGAATACCCTCTCAATCGACTGTTTTTCGGGTAAGAGCTGCGCAGCTTCCGCTCAGAGCAACAAGCGGCTCGTATTGACTGTCGAATACACACCGTACGATGCCACTGCTGTGGATCTGATCGACCAGCAGAGTCGAAAGTTCGAAGGCACGCCACTTGAAACCCTCGCTTTCGTAGTTCCCAGCTCACTACAGATATCGCCCACAGGACTCGAAGCAGGACTTGCAAATGTCCTCGCACGCGGAATCGCACGCTCCTGCGACATCACCCTGCTCGAACCTGGAAGCTCTTTCGCGAATTGGGAGGTTATCGAGCAGGCTCGACTGATGGGTCGACGTTTAGGTATCGATCGTTCGGACATCGTAGGAGCCGTAGTCGGGTCAGTCGCACACTCTCTCAATACCGTATGCTCTGTAGACATAAACCGAGGCGTGGAGTTTTTCCGCCACTTCGCTCCCGAGGACGCAGATCTGTTGAGCTTGTACGAATGCGGCACGATCCTCATGAATGTCTCCCGGGATTATATTAGCTCACTAGAGGAGCGAATAACCGCTCTTGCGACCCAGGTGGGATACTTCAACCCGGAACACGACGCATACCCCTCCGTTCTCTTCGACAGGGACGCAGTGCATGACATGCTCCAGGCAGACCCTGAGATGCGTCGCGACTTACTGGGTCTCGGTGTGTGCTTAGGCGCGCAAGGCTCCCGCGCGGTAGACTATACCAGCGCCGCACGCGCCGCGTATGAGGCATGGGAGGGAAAAATCTCCTTCTCAAACATTCATGACGCGATACTACCGATGCGAGACCTTCGCAATCGCGCCGCACGTAACGACGACCACGCTCGGCAGTACCTCGGACGAATCGACGAAGTCCTGCAGAGTGCAATCGCAGAAAAGGTACGCGAAGAGATGCACACATTTCTGAGAGCGAATCCTCGAGTACGTTCGCTCCTCGTGGTGTCGGACGTCTTTACAGCGGACTTCTACAAAGACGCAGTCACTAACTTCGACTCGTAGTAGAGCAGTAAGCCCTCAGCGCAGCAGCCCAGCCTCTCAGAAGCGAACAATCCCCGGCAGGCGACACGTTTCGAACTCCCCGTCCCCCTCGTCAGGTTCGCCCTCGGGACATGTGGGACTCGGGTCGACGTCGGGGTCTTCACGAGGTACGAACTTTGGGGGTTCTACGGGCTCATCCTCAGGAGTGGGATCGACGTCGGGACCAGGCTGTACGTCTGGCGTCGTCGGCTCTATCGTCGGCGTGGTGGGGGAGTCAGTATCCGGGCTAGCCGTCGACGCAAGCTGGGGCAGTACAAGGCTTCCTAGGTTCGATGATGAGTGTCCAATACCTATCATAATTTTCTCCACCCTCTTTTCGATCAGGCTACTACTTTCGTTCTCCATTGTTGTGAGGCTCGTCTTTCGGAGTAACGAGTATCAGCTCACCCTCTGTATCGAATCCCGCCTCCTGGAAGAAGCGCCCCACACCGTAAAGATCATCGAGCCCTATGATCCGTGTCGTGAACGATTCATCTGCATACGCCCTGAGCACCTCGAGCACCTCCCCGTTGATTCTCAACTGAGAGCGCATAACGCCCGGCT
>JBILEW010000100.1:0-13976 GCA_044351885.1 Bdellovibrionota bacterium | reverse complement strand
GTAAGTTTCCTGGCGGGCAGGGGGAGGCCCTGCTTCGATCGGAAACACAGCTCGTACATCCGTTTGCTTAGGTACATTCTTGGTGCTCTCACCCCCTTTTAATCGGAAGCGAGGTGATTATGTTGCGTCACATGGGAAGAAAAGTTGGGGTGTACCAAGAAAGGGGTGCCTTGAGCTAAATCTTCTGTCTAATGAGTTTTTTCACTGCAGGTGGGTGGGTAGGATCGGGGGTTTTAAGCCCTCTGTGTGGTAACTGGCCAGTCAGCCAGCTAGGCGGTGACGCCACAGATGATCTGGCCTTGCTATGCTATTTATCTCAGAGAGGGCGCGGTCAACCTGCGGAATGAGAAGATCTGAGGGGCAAAATGCGTAGTCTCCAGCGCCACCTTTTACTCCTCAGAAGCCCCGAGTTCCGAATACCACTGATGAATCTTCACGAAGAAGATCGAGATCGATTCGAGCAGGTGTGTGAGGCCCGCAACCCCCTCAAGAACCCACGCCAAAAGAAGTCCGAAGATTAAGACGTTCCATGCCGTTACGTAGAGCACTCCTATTCGGTATCCACCTCGCAGCAGACTCAGATCGGTCTGAATCGGCGAAATGTCGCGAATATTGAGGACGAGATCCATGCCGTAGCCGATGCCGACGACCAGCGCTGCGAGCATGTGGTCGTGCCGAAAGAGAGCAAAAGCGATTAGTCCCGCAACGAATGTGAATACAGGTACGATGTAAGGAGCGACGGAGATAAAGGCGTTGAAGTGTTTGGTCTCCTTCGAATAGGCGTACTCGAAGTAGCCCGAGTCCCGATCTATCTTCATCCCTTTGCGCTTGTTACCGACCAGATTCGAGATCAGAGAGTGTTTAAATTCGTGAATCAGGACGGAGATGTGTCCTTTGATGAAGAGATGAGCACACAAGGCTCCCGCCAGAGCTGCGCCTGCGAAGGTTCCCGCGTTTCCGATAGTCTCGGCAGAGAGGAGGCGTAGGGCCAGAGAGAGAATGATCAAACCAGTCGGAAGGATCGCGGCGAGCGAGAGGAAGAACGCGAATCCTCCAACAATCGCCTGCTTGGGGATCTCTTTTTCCCGCTTGGAGGGCTCTGGAGACGGCTCGGCCTGGAAGGGTTCGGACTTTTCGATCGAGGCTTCAATCTCTCGTAAGAGAGCGGCTATTTCTGGGTCTCCGCCGTGTAAGTCGTCGTCGTCGAACTCTTTTGTCATGATACACTCGAGCCTTCACAGCAGAAGCTACAGGATTTCTGCGGTTGACTCCAGTTGCTAAAGGAGTGCGAGCTCTAACGCTTAAGGAATCCCCCGAGAAGGTCTTTCACCCCTTGGGCCGTGTCCGAATCTTTTCCGAGTGCTCTATCGATCGCTCGCCCCGCTTCACGTTCTATGATCCGTCCTGCGCCGGTCTGCATCAGCTTCGAGAGATCTGGGAGCACGACCAGCTTAGGCGAACGACCCTTGAGGGTGAGTGGTATGACGAGCCGCCCCGCGGAGTCGTACACTTTACCTATGTCCTTTACGCGTCGAGCAAGGGCCCGAGAAAACTCTGGCGTAAAGGTGAGGGTCATAGCGAGATCGAGCGTTCCATCTCGCGCGATTGAGCCATTACTTCGGAGCGAAAAGATATCTCCGACCGCCTCTAGGGAGCGCAGCACGGTCAGATCGCCCTGAAGCTCGAAGCTTGCATCGAGCGACTGGATACGTGTATCGGGCTCGCGTAGTATACCCTGAAACTCCGGAGGAACGCTCTCTACGAGGGTTTCTTCGAGGAAAGGTAGCCCCTTTCCGACGGAGCTGAGTACTGCGTGCGGCAGATTGAAGCCCTTGAGAGCGGCGTTTCTGACCGAGACACTCCCTGGTCCGCGTAAGTTCGGTGCTTGGGGTCCTAGCGGGCCGCTCACTTGAGCGTTCAAGGAAGCGATGGTGCCCGAGAAGTTCCCTGCTCGTTCGGGTTTGAAGGTCGACAGGAGGCTTTCGATCGACATGCCTTTGAGCTCTGCGCTCGCTCGGATGTGCTGAGGTGAGCCGAGCTGAAGGGTCAGTGGGAAGCTTCCGGAACCATTAAATCCACTCAGGTTCAAGCGGGTGAGGGCGAGGGTGTTCGGGGTACCCTTGCGAAACTCGCCATCCACAGCGAGGGTGATAGGAGCTTGATTGAGGGTGAGTGAGAGCTTCTGTGAGTCGAAACGGAGCACAGTTGCGGTCCCGTTGAGCGAGATGTCTCCGTTTATAGCTTGAGCCGTCTTTTCGCCAGGGATCGTAATCGACGCATCGCGGAGCTGCATGATGGAGTTGAGTGCGATCTCGTTGGCGCCGGCGAGGGTCACCTCACTTTTAGGGATGATAAGAGTTCCCTTCGGCGCAAAATTCGAGAGCTGCGGAGCGAACGTCTGTGCATGTCGCGCGAGCGCTGCGATGTCGAGCCTATCCGAAGAGGCTTTAATCGTTCCACGGCGGGTAGCGAGTTGAAGTGCGGCCTCTGCTCGTATCTTTCCCGCATCGCTTGTAAGCTCTCCGTCGGAGAGCTTCAGCTCGTTTGTGTCACGATTGAGGCTGAGGGAGCGAATAGCAAGGGCGATTGAGCGGTCTCCAGGCGCTATCAAGCTTAATTCCCCTCGCGGCACGCTCAGGAGTGCTCCCTGGAGCTGAACTTCGGCATCCAGGTTCACGTCAGACACGGACGAGGTTGTGCCAGCGTCAACGTCTTTGAGCGTGACCGAGCCCCGCTCTACGATCACTCTGTCGAGGTGGAGCTGAAGCGAATTCTTTGCCCCGGAGGTCGAAGTGCTTTCGGGCGCTATAGAGGTTCCTGCAGCAGGTGACGATAGAGACTGAGAGCCTGAGGGGGCTTGACGAGCTAGTCCTGCTATCGCGAAGCCGTCCTTGCTCTTAGTCAATGTGATGTTCGGTTGTTCGACACGGATCTCAGATGCGTCGAGCTTGCGGTTCAGGAGCGGACGGAATGCCAGCTTGGCCTTCAAAGCAGCTACCGAGGGAGCCTGGTGATCGCCTAGGGTCACGTTGCGCACTACCAGCTGTACGCTCGGGAACAGGGAGATATCCACAGAGCCGATCTTTACAGGTGCTCCAACGGCCTTGGAGAGTTGCTCTTCGATCTGGGGTTGGAGAAACCTCACCACGTCGTTGGCGCGCACAACGGCGAGCACCACTAGGCCGACCAAGACGAGAACGACAAGTCCAACGATGAGCAGTATGCGTTTCTTCATAATATATGACGAGAATACGAGTATATCGGCGAGGGTACAAGATCGGGAGAGAGCCTTTCCCGATGGTAAGAGCGCCTCGCGCGACCGACGGAGTGGACGCCGTCCCAGCCGTCCGCATAACCAGAGTTCAATCTGAGGTTGAACCTTTTCGGCACCCTCGGTGCTGCGTCCCTTTGTGAGGACACCCCTGCTTGCCTAGCTCGACAGCCCTTACAGTCTAGTAGTATGACTCGTGGTGACCATGATCCAGTTTGCATTGGAGGAGAGATGCGCATAGCAGTGAGCGCCGGGGAGGTGTCGGGTGAGCAGCACCTGTCGCGCGTCGTACGAGCGCTTCGAGAGATACGCCCTGACATCCAGGTGAAGGGGATGGCTGGAGCTGCCGCTCAAGAGGCGGGAGCCGAGCTGGTGATAGACTGCTACCGGAAGGGTGCAACGATGGGCTTCTCCGAGCTCGTGCGCTCTGCGGGATCGATCTTTAGCTCCTTCTCGACCATGAAGCGTTTGGTCACGGAGTGGCGACCTGATGTTCTCATCCTCGTCGACTATCCCGATTTCAATCTCCGTCTTGCGCGAGTCGCCCATGAACACGGTGTACGCGTACTCTACTATGTTCCACCCAAGGTGTGGGCGTGGCGAGCGAGCCGGGTAAAAAAGATCGCGGCCTACGTAGATCGGGTCGCCGCGATCTTTCCGTTCGAGAGGGAGTTTTACGCAAAGCGCGGTTACTCAGCTGTGACGTATGTGGGGCATCCACTAACTGATCGGTTAGCAGATGTGCGCTTAGATCATCCGCGTAACGACACCTTGCTCCTGTTACCGGGGAGTCGGAGGTTTGAAGTCGAGAAGATCTTGCCGCCCGCGCTTCGTGTCTGGCAGAAGCTGAGACGTGACCACCCAACTCTGAAAGCGCGGGTAGTGTTAGCGCCGAATATGTCGATTGAGTGGGTGAAAGGAGTGGCCGCGACAGTTGCCGACGCAGCCCTGCTCGACGAGACCGAGTGGACCACCGAGGACGCCCTTACGGCTATGACGCGCGCCCGAGTAGGTATTCTCAAGTCCGGTACCTGTAATTTAGAGGGCGCTATCGCAGGGTTACCCTTCGTATCGGTGTACAGTGGCTCGTGGTTCTCTAATTTGCTAGTTTCTCTCTTCGTCTCTCTCACGGAGTACTCGCCAGTCAACATCATGCGGTCGGCGACCGTGCGAGAGGTGATGCAGGTGAAGATCGACGAGGGGGAGCTTGAGGCAGAAGTTCGTAAGCTCCTCGATAATAGTGAGGAGAGGTCTCGGGTAGAGAGCGGCCTCGCGGAGGTTCGGGCGAGCTTAGCCGCATACGACGTCCCGGACGGAGGTTCCGATAGTCACGCTAGTGTGGCTCGCCGGGTCGCCGCGCTGGCAGTCGCGTTGGGTGAGAAAGGGAGCCAAGAACGTCTGACGGTTAGCGCATCCTCGGTAGGACGGTAGCACCGCGAAAAGGATTGTAAGTTCATGTACAAGAGGCTCCTGCAGTACCTAAAGCCACACCGCCGATACTTCATCGGCGCGCTCCTGTGCATGATAGTATTCGGAGCCACCGATGGAGTAGTTCCGTTTCTCGTGAAGTACATCCTGGATGAGGTCTTCACCAAACGCAACGAACATCTATTGTGGATCCTCCCGGCGATCTTGATGGGGTTCGCTGTCGTTCGTGCCTCGTGTGATTTCGGTCAGCAATTTCTTATGGCCACTGTCGGTCATCGAGTGACCCAAGATCTCCGTAATCACGTCAACCGTCACATACTCGCGCTCTCGCCGGATTTCTTCGTACGCAACTCCTCTGGAGAACTCTTATCACGGGTCACATCCGATGTGCTGCTCGTGCGCACACTGTTGACCGATTCGACGGCTTCGATCATTCGCGACACCTTGCGCTTGCTGGCATTGGTCGTGTCGTGTGTGTACCTTGATCCGACGCTTTCGCTCCTGGCGGTGGTGTTCTTTCCGATTGCAGGGCTTCCGATCGCGCGCATCGGGAAGCGCATGCGTAAACTCAGTCGGCGCGGTCAGGAAGCGATAGGATCGCTATCGGCGCTCTTTCAGGAGAGCCTGCAGGGGCATCGCGTCGTAAAGATCTTCTGTCGAGAGGATTTCGAGCAGGAACGCTTTGAGCGCGGCAACAGGGACCTCACCCAGACATTCGTGAAATCCGAGCGTGTGCGAGCGGCGGCTGGTCCGATCAACGAGGTGCTCGCGAGCTTGGTGATCTCCGGCGTGTTGCTGTACGGTGGACACACGGTTGTCTCGGGGTCCCGAACCTCAGGTGACTTTATGGCGTTCCTTGTTTCCGTCTTCCTGATGTACGAACCGTTCAAGAAGCTCACGCGGGTTAATGCCACCGTGCAGCAGGGGCTAGCTGGAGCGCAGCGGATATTCGAGATCGTCGACACCGTGCCGACGATCCAGGATCCAGCCGAACCGCAAGCACTTCCGGCGCGTTATGATCTCGAACTAGTCGACGTTACGTACGATTACCCGAAGCGTGCCGAGGAGGATGCGGTAACCAGCGCGCTTCAGCACGTGTCGCTCGTGATACCCCAGGGGAGCAAGGTGGCTCTGGTTGGGTTCTCAGGCGCCGGGAAAACAACGCTCGTGGACCTTATCCCGCGCTTTATCGACCCATCCAATGGTATCGTGACACTCGGTGGAGTAGACCTCCGTAGGCTGCGATTGGCGGATCTGCGCTCGAAGGTAGCAATGGTTGGTCAACACACCTTTCTCTTTAATGATACGGTGTACAATAACATCGCTTACGGCAGCCCTGGTGCGACTGATCAGCAGGTGGTAGCGGCGGCACGTTCTGCATACGCTTATGATTTCGTCATGAAGCTACCGCAAGGTTTTCAGACGCAGGTCGGAGAAGGGGGGATGACGTTGTCTGGAGGTGAGCGTCAGCGCCTAGCGATAGCACGAGCAATTCTCAAGGATGCGCCGATCCTGATCCTGGACGAGGCGACGGCATCGCTCGATAATCGGGCCGAGCGTGAGGTGCAGATGGCGATTCAGACGCTTGAGAAGGGGCGCACGACTGTTGTTATCGCTCACCGATTGTCGACTATTAGAGACGCAGACACGATCGTAGTGATGAGTTCTGGGCGTATCGTCGAGGTTGGGAGCCATGATGAGCTCCTGGCCAAGGGTGGGGAGTACTCGCGTCTTCACTCGCTGCAGTTCCGTGAGTCGGAGCTTTCTGCATGAGGGGGATCGTGCTGAGGATCCTCTGATTAAGTCTTGATAATGGTTATAATCTGAGTCTTTGTGAAAGTTTTGGCGTGATATTCTCCTTGAGATCCCTCGATAACGCCCACGCCACCGTCAAACGATGGACGGTAGGCGGCGACGTCTACCGTTTGTCGTCCGACGTCAACGTAATTCGTCAGCGTCAGCCATCAAATCACCACTAATCTCCAGCAAAACACAGAGACTTATTCAGAGGTTCCCTAAGAGTCGCAAGGTTACGCGCGAGTAGGTCCGACGGATCGGAAATGCAGGATGCCTCGCTTCCTAAAGGACAAACATCGCAATCGCTGCAGAGAACATCAGCAGCGTCGTCAGTCCGACAACTGAGACTGAGGTACGAGAGCTCGTCTGTCCACGCATAATCTTTTTGTCTGTTGAGATCGCGAGTATTCCAACGAGGAGAAAGGGCGCCAGTACGCCATTCATAACCGCGGTCCAGAAGAGCGCTTGCATCGGGTTCACGTTGAGCAGATTGAGCAGTGCACCGATACCGGTCGCAACCATCATGATCGTGTAAAATTGAGGAGCCTGTTTAAATTTCAGGTCGAGCCCTTCGTTCCATCGGAAGGTCTCCGCAAGGGCGTAGGCAGCCGAGCCTGCTAGGGTGGGGATAGCGAGAAACCCCACGCCGAGGATTCCGATGGCGTATAGGGCGGAAGCCAGCTCGCCTGCGAGGGGGCGAAGAGCAAGGGCCGCATCCTTGGAAGATTCGATGTGGGTGATTCCGGCGCGATGAAGGGTCATCGCAGTTGTGAGGATGATGAAATACATGACGAGGTTAGAAAAAAACGTTCCCAAGGTCACATCAATGGCACGCTCCCTTATGGCAACCGGAGGGAGCGTCTCTCCCGTGGTACCCTTGATACGATCCCGAGACTTGCTGTTTTCAATCTCTTCACCTGTCTGCCAGAAGAACAGGTAGGGGCTGATCGTCGTTCCGAGTAGAGCGACTAAGGTAGCCCAAGCCTCTGCTCCATCGGGGATCGATGGAACCACGGTGGCGACGAGCACTTCAGACCACTCGATGTGTATCAGGAATGCCGTAACAACATAGACGAATAGAATTCCTACAAGCCACTTGAGCACACGCTCGATCTGATTGAACCGGAGTACGACGGTCGCCCACATGATTCCAAATCCCATGGGAGCTACGAAGAGCGCAGCGGGAATCCCTGTCAGTACCTCTAACGCATCGCTCATCCCGGCCAGATCCGAGCCGATATTGATGGTATTTGCGATGAGGAGCAAAAGGCTCGCTATGATAACGAGTCGTCGGGAGAACTTTTTCTCGAGCGCTTGCGCTAGCCCCATCCCCGTAACCATTCCGATCCGTGCACACATCATCTGCACGAATGCCATGAGGGGCCAGGTGAGACAGGCGGTCCACAATAGGTGAGTTCCGTGCTGTGCACCCGCCATTGAATATGTTGCGATTCCGGAAGGATCGTCGTCGGCTGCTCCAGTTACGACACCAGGGCCTGCAGCTCTTAGAAGACGCTGACCAAGCTTTTTTGGAAGACGGGATCTGAGGTCCATGTTCACAATCGTAGGGGCGTTAGAGGACCTCCAGTCAGCTCCGAACCGAGAGCGCCGAGGTATCAGACGCAGATACCCAGGCGCTCTCGATAAATGTTTTACCTTGACCGCCGAGAAGAACGACACTGCTTGGCGCTAGCGCGCTCCCGCCGCAGAGACTTCTTGGCTCTGCTGAGCTTCTTCTTCAAAGTTTTCACTGTGTCGTAGAGCTCGGAACTCGTTGGTGCTCTGAAGACAGGTCCCGTCGTATCAAAGGTGTTCCCTGGAGAATCGCCCGCTCCGACTCCATTAACAGGAACAGGGTTCGCGAACTCAGGACACTCTGCATATAGTTTGTCCCATGCAGTAGACACTTCCGTATTCAATGCGTCGTAGCCAGCTGCGCACTCCGGCGATAACGGCGACCCACATACGTTCACAGAGCCGTCGGAGCTACCACTGCCGGTGCCGTCCCCTTCTCCCTCGGAGGCTTCAGGCGGAGCGATATCGGGCGATGCGGACGAGTCACTTCTCGAAGGCTCCGGCTCTGGTTTAACCTCACAGTTCCCGTCGCAGCGTGTGACAGTACACTGTGCATCTAGCGCGATGTACTTGGCCGAGAAATACTCTCTCAGGTCGCTCAGGCGCTGCTCACACGAGCTTCCGTCCTGAGCCGCTGCCGCATGGGCATATACGAGGCTCAATCCACACAAAGCGTAGGTACAAAGCTTTATCTTGTTCATATGGTCATCCCTTTACTCTTTCCCGTTATGGGCTCTACATGCATTTATGACAACTATTATCTTTGTATAGAGATAACTTCCGTATGAGCAAGCACTTACGGAAGTATCCTAAACAGAGAACACCCCGGCTCCAGAGCGGATGACGGAGCGCTCTCGTAAAACAACTAGCGAGCAATACAGCGTCTGATTTTCCCTCGTCTGGCCGCCTTCTTGGCTCGGCGGAGCTTTTTCTCCAAGGTTTTTACCCTCTTGAGCAGCTCTGAGCTCGTTGGTGCTCTGAATAGAGGCCCAATGTTATCTACACCGTCTTTGATGTCACCGTTACCGATTCCTTCGACCGGAATAGGCTTGGCGAGCTCCGGACACTCTGCATACAAACTATCCCAATCGGCGGCCTCTTCAGAGGCTAGAGCCTCGTAGCCGGCGTCACACTCCGGCGAGTTCGGAAATCCACATATTCCGATCTTGTCGCCGTCGGAAGGATCATCCCCCGAGGTGTCGTTTCCTCCCTCGATTCGATCCGGCGATGTAACAACCGGTGAGTCGGAGGGCTGATCGGACGGGGGTTGTAGGTCCGGGGTCCCGAAACAAGGTCCGACTCGACCGCACTTTGCATCCAATTCCAGATATCTCCCCGCAAACAGTTGGCGAAGCTCGCTTGCGCGTTGCTCACACGAGTCTTCCTCTTGCGCCGCCACTCCGTGAGCACATACCAGGCTCATTCCGCACAGTACATACGCACACAACTTAATATGTTTCATACAGTCTCCCTCCTACTTTTTACCCGATAATTAGCCCGAAAAAGCATCATATCACTATATTGACCTTGCATGGGAAAGATTCCCATGTAAGAATAATCTCATGGAATTTGTGATTAGTCAAATTTCATGAGATGTACCGGTAGGTCGGTAGAGTATGAAGAAGTTTCTGGAGATCTTGCTGTTGCCTGTGGCGCGCTTCTGCGTAAGGCACGGAATCTTATTGCCGGAGGTCACTGATGCTATAAA
This sequence comes from Bdellovibrionota bacterium, assembly GCA_044351885.1. Classification (GTDB taxonomy): domain Bacteria; phylum Bdellovibrionota_C; class UBA2361; order UBA2361; family OMII01; genus OMII01. The sequence goes on along the minus strand of JBILEW010000100.1, from coordinate 4,197 downwards.
GCTAGCCATGCTGGAGGCAGGCATGGAGAGCCTCGCATCGACACAGACACAGGCGACAGCTAGTCGCCTCAGTGTGATGACCGGCGCGCACCGCAAGGATACGAGTAAGTTCTTGAAGGGGGCCGCCCCCCAACGTGACACTATTTCCCCGGCTGTAAAGGTTCTTGGATGCTGGCACACGAAGTCTCGCTTCTTGCAACCCAATGGAAAACCTCGCGCTTTGAGCATCGGGAGTGAGGACAGCGAGTTTTCCAAGCTCGTACGAAGCGTGAGCGGAGATGTTCATCCCCACACCATCCTGTGTGAACTCGAGCGACTCGACCTCGTGAAGGTCGACAAGGATCGGGTTAGCGCGCTCAAGTCGGGCTTCGTATCAGCTATGGACGACGAAAAGACAGCTCGGTTAATCTCGCGAGATATAGATGAGCTGATGTTGACGGCAGAGGGTAATGTGTTTGCCAAAGGGCCACGTCCGCACCACCACACCACCACGAGCTTCGATAACATCCCGCTCGAATACGAAGCTGAGCTTCGCGCCTGGCTCAATCGCGAGGCCTCGCTGTTTCACAAGAAGGTCAGAGATCACGTGTCTCAATACGATCGCGATCTGACCGAGAGGTCGCTAGAGGATTCAGGGGAGGGCACGCTTCGATTGAGCGTGGGTTCGTTCGGGCGGGTTTGTATGATGGGGAGCAAGCAAGATGATGCAGAGTAAATTCGAGTCGAATACCTTGACAGCACCCGGGAGGATCTCACTCCTAACGATTGTTTTCTTTGGTGCAGTCGTTCTCGCGGGTTGTGGAGGAGGATCGTCAGGAACGGGTGAAACCGGTGTGGAAGGGCTTCGACCTTCCGAGGGGCAGATCATCGACCCGTCCTGCAGCCCTGTTTCGAATGTTGATCTACCATCGCTGGGGCTCGGCACATATCAAGATGTTTCGGGCGAGGACGGCTCCTTTACTCTTGATCCCGATGCTCCTCAACAGGTGCCGGCGCCACCGGGGGCGGCTTCGCCGGAGCTCGACCGCTCGCAGGCTAACTGCATCGTGATTGTGTATGACAACGGAAGTGTCGTTTCGACCAATGTATACCCTCTCGCCAACCTCCCAGAGTGCTCAGTCGAAGGGCTCCAGGGGGCGGTTCCTAACGAGGAGTTGCCGCCTTGCAGCGACGGTCGGCAGAGCTAGGCGAAATTTGTCGGGTGGTGTGGTTTGGAGGTCGTCATTATAGTGTCGAGGTAAACTCGCTACCTCGACACTAACGGTATCCTTTGGTGAATCGCTGTCTCGCCATCTTTTTACTAGCACTGCCCTCGCTTTGCGGACTGCTTAGCGTCATCACTACCTTTGCTGCGACCTCGCCTGCCCTCGAGCCGGATGACGTGCGGTATTTCAGTCAGCTGTGGGAGTTTCTCTCTGACCCAGTCTCCCACTGGAAGAATGCATTTATCATCAGAAACAGCTGGGAGGACCAGTGGTGGGTCGCCTCAGGTTACGTCAGCTACGTGAGGCCGATTCCGATCCTATCCTACTTGGTGAATATGCTCTTCTTCGGTCGTTCCGCGTACGTGCTGCTTTACACGAATGTGCTGCTGTTCCTGGGTCTCTGCTTCTCGGTTACTCTGCTCTTGAGAGCGATAACCAAAAATAGTGTCGCTGCAACTCTTGGAGCGTGTTGGTTTGCAACGCTCCCTATTCATTCGGAAGGGGTGGCTTATATCGCCGGCCGTACTGATGTTCTGGCTTGGACCTTTGGGGCCCTATACCTCAGAAGTCACATTCTCGGACGACCGCTTTTCCACAAGCTGCTACTCTACTTCTTGGCGCTCATGTGCAAAGAGTACTGTCTGTTGCTGCCGATTGTCTGCTTCCTGTTCGACCGCGAGCCGCTCTGCAACCTGAGCTTCACAAGGCTCAAAAGCTATCTCCCTTTTGTGGTGCTCTCTGTACTCTATCTCTTGGCGCACCGAGCCCTTCTCGAAGGTGGTAGTCTGCGAGGAGCCCCGCTGCCTCTCTACTTTCCCGTTTCTTCGGTAGAAGGTGGTGTCTATCATCTTACGCTTCAGACCCTTTACTTGATCTCCCTCGCAGTGGTCGGATTGTGTGGGGCGATGTATGCGACCGCGATTTCGATAGATCTCGCCGTTTTCAGTGCCGTGTCACTGCCATTTTTCGTAGCTATCCTGCTCGGAGGAAGGAACGGCTCCTTTTGGGGCGCCGCCCTCTTGTTTTTATTGGTTACGCTAGCTGTAACCGCGCCTCTTTACGTGAGCTTGCGATACTTAATCGGACCGAGTATCGCGCTTGCCTGTTGTGTAAGCCTCGCGTACGAAGGAATTTCACGAAGAGGGATGCAGGTGGTTTTCCTGCTGTGTGTCATACCCGTAGTGACCCTGCATTCGATTATCTTGGCGTCGACGATAGAGGCTCAGTTGGCTGCCGACACCCGCTCTTTCTATTCGGTAGCGAGCCTTGTGGATGCAATAGAAGAGCGAAAGGACGATCTGCGCAGCTGCGATGTTGGGCTCGTGGTGAATGCACCTCCAGAACAGGTTTTTCAGATGTTTATGGGTGAATTCTTCAAGGTTGGTCTGCAGAAGCCGCACATGAAAACCGTGGTCTTGTCGCACTGTCTTCGAAAACAGGCGGGAGAGCCAGCGCCAAAGTGGTCGCGCAGCACATCGGGCTCCGGCATAGAGGTCCACGGCGCAGTGGAATTAGTCACGGAGGACTCTTCCGATATGTCCTTGCCTCTGTGGGGAAGTCCCATCTCGGTGTCGACCAGTGCGAATGTGCAGATCTCCGTCGATTCGACTTGGAAAGGGCTGAGCGTCGAATGGCCTAGCTCGATGTCTCAGCGTGTCTGCGTGGTGGAATTCCAATACAAGACTAACGTCTCGCTGACTGCGACCCCTGTTGCTTAGTGAATCAAGCCACCGAGGCCAGGAACTCTCCTGTCGAGGCACCTGCTCGGGGCATAAAAGCTGAGCACAAAGCTGTAACGTGGCACACGAGCCCGCTCGCACGGCTCTACGATGATCCTATTTTGCCGGATTCCCTACGGGTTAGGCAGCGCGTTGATCATGCGTGGAAGCGCCGAACGCAACACCTCCGGGCTCGGTCCGAAGCCGTTTCGCGACTCTGGCGCAAATTTCTCCGTCACTTGCGCAAGCATCCAAGAGGTCTCTCCGTCGGTTCCCTTGACCGCAACTGCATAGAGGCCCTTTTGATGATCGAGTGCAGTGACACCTTCGACCTTAATACCTTTTTGCTCTGCCGCGCGCTCGACCGGTAATGCCAATCGATCAGTGCGAATGCTATAGTCGTTATTGATGATACCTTCATGATTTACGTAGGGCACTGGGTGGTGATTTAGATCGATCGTTTCGAGACGCTTTTCCGAGAAGTTTTTCGGCATCTGTGCGATATATTTTGGAGCGCCTGTACTGCTTGTCAATCCCGCCACGAGCTGGTCGAGCTGTTCGCTGGAGAGCCGTGTCGAGGCAACTTTCACCATCTCTCCATTCTTGTCGAGCTTACTGGTGATGCTGTCGAGTGCCTGAGCGTAGGAGAGTGCTTTAGCCGGATCTTGAGCCTGTGACACTTGTCCTAAGGCAGCGGTGGCTGCTGCGGCAGCTATGGACTGGAGGAATCCTCGCCTTAGCATAGGAGGACTCTGTAATCTCGCGATGTCTTGCTCGGGTGCTGTTTTTGTAGTCGAGCCTTGACCCTGTGTTTCACGTGGTTCTTGCGCTTGAGTCGGCATAGTTTGTCCCTTATTAGATGTTCCTTGGGATTATAGCGCTCATCCCAAAAAAGGTGACTTAACAGTTAAATAAAGAAGGCTCATCGTGGAATCGAGTGGGTGATACCGAGGCTATGCATGGCGTAAGTTATTGTTTTGAGCGACAAACCGCGCCTTTCCACGTGAGCGTGCTCGTGCACGTAAACGTGAACGTACCCGAACGAGCAACTTTATCTCTTCGCTCCCGAACTAGAGCAGTATGCTCGACTATGAAAAACTAGACGTCTATCGAACCGCGCTCGAGTTCGTCATCACCACGATTGAGATTCGTGATCGTCTTCCTAGAGGAAGCGGGGAACTCGTGGATCAGTTCAAGCGTGCATCTTTCTCGATAGTGCTTAATATTGCAGAAGGTGCTGGCAAGTTAAAACGGGCAGACAAACAGCGCTATTT
>JBILEW010000099.1:0-14025 GCA_044351885.1 Bdellovibrionota bacterium | reverse complement strand
CGAGAGCTCGATGCTTGACGGCGCAGAGCCGCGAGCTATTCCCGTATCCTGTGCCGCTAGCGGTGCAAGCTCTTCAATTGAGGGCTGCAGTGCTTCGAACGGAATCTGAATCTCGGAGCCCACAACGATCGGTGTAGGTGTCGCTGGCCGAGACATACGAGGTGGTGAGAGATCTGCCGCTAAGCGATCCATTGAGGATGAAGTATCCGTTCGTCGAGCGAGGCGCGGTGCATTACCTACCGACGAGCCTGGAAGTATCGCTGGAGGCAGCTCTACCTGCGAGAGCTCGATGCTTGATGGCGCAGAGCTGCGAGCTATTCCTGTATCCTGTGCTTCTAGCGGTAAAAGCTCGTCAATCGACGGCTCCACTGGTTGAGATGGAATCTGGGTCTCAGACGCCAGAGCTCTCGGAGCAGGTGAAGTAGATCGCGATCGAGGAGCTAGTGGGATCTTCAACACAGGGAATTCATAGGCACCCGCCGGCCCCGCTAGCAATTCAATGCTACTCGAAAGGTCTGGCCGTTGAGGATTAGCTGTGCTTGAGATTTCAGGCTTAAGGAGCGGTGTGCTGCGAGGCTTCGGCATTAGACGTGGATGCGTCAGTAGCTCGCGCCTTGCTATGGAAGACGCACTTTGCAATCCCGCTTCCTCCAAGAAGGGAAGCTCTGTCCGAACTGGTCCCACCCCCTCCATCACGAGAGATGGAGAGGTCTCTACAAGGGGGCGTGCAAGCTGAACCGACTCAACCACTATATTCGAAGGAGCAGTCGGGGTTTCAACGCCCGGGCCCATCCTCGGCGTTGACGCAGTTGCATTTCCCGATGGAGTTGCCTGATGCGTAGATGGTCTGACTAGATCTCCTGAGCGGATCCTTGGGCCAGAAGACGGTTCGGATATACGAGGAGTCGTCCGAACTGGTCCGTCCATAACAGCCGCGCCTCCTCCACGAGGCCCAGAACTCCCCAAAGAGTTCTGCATGGTACCGCTGCGACGCGCGGCGCTTCCGCTGAGAAGTTCGCGAAAGTCGTCGCTATACCATTGAAACTCATCTCCAGCCCCTTGCAGCTCACCGTAGTCGCCGCCTAAACCACCCTCTTCTCCTCCCCCTCCAGGGCGTGACGGTCCTGGATCACTACCACCACCGCCGCCGCCACTCGAACCATTGCTGGGTGGAGGAAGATCCGGGTTTGTAGCGAAGCGACCTGCACGCGCTGCATTCAATTCACTTTCGAGCAAATAACACTCCTGCAGCGAAGCAGCGCGCCCTTCGAAACGGTTGAAGAGCCGGGCAAAAACCTCTTTCGCCCGAGGATTTTGCAAGGCCGGATCCTTAGCTAATTCCGCCAGCGCCCTCGCAGCATCCTGGCCGAATATCTTCTTCTCCGGTACGGCTAGACTCTCTTGCACACGTGCGCTTCCGCTCGCTGCAGTATCCGAGCCACCTCCTACTCGATTAGGAGATGAGATCTCAGGACTGGCAGCAGCACCTGCAACAGCTCCGCCCCGTGAGCCTAGTGCTGCCGGTCTTAGGTTCGCCCCCCATCGCTCTATGACCGAGTTAGCTACGACTCGCTCTTGACCACGCAACTTGACGACGTCGGTCAGCTTCGCGGTCTTGTTGGACCAAGCGCGGTTGCTTCGATGGCCTAACGCTCCTCCCACTCCAACCATGGCAAGTAAGATACCCCCATGCATCGCAGCTTCTTGATTGAGGTGCTTGATAGCTATGTCTTTCTGTTCCTGTGAAAGGTTTTCGTTGAATTCAATCGAAAATCGATTGTATCCGTACATGCCACCTGCCGTTCCGACCTGTGCAGCAAGTATCTTACCTCCGTGCTGCCCCAGCCCCTGGAGCAACTCGTGACGTATCATGCGGCGTGTTACCTCGTTCACTCCTTGCTCGCCGAGCTCCCGAGCTGATGTCACTCCTGCTTCTGCGAACATTCTGTTCAACTGACCCGAGAAAGCCACCTTGGCCTCTGCACTGAGAGCACCCCGCGCTAGCCCTCCGAAACCAACCTTGCTGGCAACACTGCCAGCTCCACGCAGCGGCAACCACACCGTAACGATGTCGACGCCGAGCGTGAGCATGTTCACCCCAGTTTGCCATCCGTCGATCCCTGAAACTCCGCTATTGAAAGCTGCGCCGATACGTGACCTTCCACGGTATACATTCGTGCCCTTGTCTGCCGCGAGTCCGATAATGCCACCTATAACGGCTCCAACGGGCGCACCGACCCCGAAAAACCAGACTCCGATAGCGGCGCCCGTAGCGGCACCGGTGACTGCGAATCCCACGCTTTGGGTGACACTTCCCCCGGTCTGCGCTTCGTTCAAAGCTGCCGTGAATGCGGCGCTCCATGGCTCGCCTTTGGAAATCCGCTCACGAACCTCTTTGACGACCTTGCTCGTAGAAGGCGACATCTCTCCCTCAAAAGTCGACTCCAGCAACGCGAGATGCTTCTCTGCTAAATCAAATCGAGCGGCGGCACTGTGAGCCTGAACTACCGCCATGTGCATATCGGCGTGCCGTGCTCGCATCCCTCTACGAACCACTTCTAATGTCGCCCTCTTTTGAACTTCATCAAGTTCTGGCGACTGCATCATCCGAGCTGACTGCTCCCCAAAGCATGCCTCATCTCGGGCGATCGCTTCCTGAACCACACTAGCCACCCGCTGAGCGAACTTTTCGCGATCTTCAGAGCTCGTATTCGAAGCAAGCTGGGTAAAGGCCGAAATCGCAAGCCCGTCCATCCGAGTCGCGAGCGTCTCCATGCGCGCCTCACGCACCTGAGCTTCTACCAACTCTCTCTCCAACTGCGCGAGCCGGGTCGCGTTATCGCCCACTCCAACTCGATTTCGCTCGGCGTCTAGCTCTACCGAAACCTCCGCTACTCTTCGTCCTCGTGCTCCACGCGGATCGCGGATCTCGCTCCGAATTGCCTCGAATTCGCTGTCGATACCCCCCTCTGTCGAAGTCGAATCCGCATACGCGAGCAGGAATCTCGCCCTTATCCCCCGAGCAACGATGAAGCTTTCACTGTCGTACGAGTAAAGTCGGTGGACCTTGAGCAGCTCTCCCCGCTGAGCAAGAAATGCGGCTCCTGCTTCAGCTTCGGTTAGCTCACCGCTCTCAACTTGCTGGTAGATTCGTCGCCTAGCCTCAGCTACAGCCGGTGGCTCGGCAACGGCGCGGGATGGCACCTCCTGCGCAACCTGCAGAGCTCGATAAGCTGCATCACGGGAATTTGCTGCGGAGCTATCGCGCATCATTCCTTCGAAATGCCCGCTGTGTCGATCTACCAGTTGTGCTAGCAATTCGAGGGCTCTCGCACGCCGGGACTCAGGCAAGGAGGCTATGCGCGACGAGAGTCTCTCGACCTCAACCGACTGCAGGGCCGCTACCTTAGTGCTCAACACGCCCCACGTGGAGACATCACCACTGGAATCAAGATAATGTGGTGTCGTGTTCTCGGCGCTCAAGAACGAAAACGCATCTCCCTCATCCTCTCCATTCGTAACGATCCACGAGAGCGCTCGTCCTAGATCCTTGGTCGCGAGCTCTGGATTCTCCGTGGCAGCTGCGCGGTATTCGTACGCCTTCGCGTGCATCTCGCCAGCAGCTCTTTGCAACTCGAGCTTCGTGCTCGCTTCCAGACCCGACAGGCGACTACCATAGCTAAGGGCTCGGCCGGCAGCGGAAAACCTATCAGCCGCTGCCTTCAGTCCATCCCTCGTCAGCCCGCTTCGAGCAAGCTCTCGCTCGCCTGCCGATGCCAGGACCAGCGAGGCTCGGCGTAACATCAAATCCACATCCAAGACATGCGTTCCAGTCGACACATCTGCCAAAGATGACAAGACATCGACTACTGCTGAGCTGGAGCGAGAAGCAGCACTCAATGCGGCTGCTTTCTCGGGGTCCAACCGTCGTGACTCTGCAGAACGCTCTCCCTCACTGGATTGAGAGGTAGCCGCCGCTGTAGCATCGAGCCGCGACATCTCGTCCTGAACACTGAGTAGATACTCCTGAGTGCGCTGGTCTGCTAGAAACGCAACCTCGGCGAGAGCTGTTGCTGGGCTACGATGCACCGCTCGTTGCTCTTCGCTCTGAGCAGCGCTTCCCGAAAGCGCCGCTCGGTAGCGAGAAATCCCCTCGAGCTCGCCTTTCGTCAATTCGAGCAGTTGCGAATCTCCCGGCAGAGCCTTGGATGCTCTACCTTTCAATTCTTCCAGGCGCGCCGACAAGGCGACTTCAACCTCTACTAGACGCTTGCGTTCTGCAAGCAGCGCATCTCTCGATCTCGGGAGAACCTCTTCGAAAACGCTCCTGAGCCGTTGTGCATTTCCTGCGGCCACAGCAGAAGTAGCTTCGAGCTCCAGAGCGCACTGGTCAATTTGGCGTTGCAGCGAGAGCATATTCCCCTCTCGTTGCACGAAGGAGTCGAAGATCTCACTCACCCGCAGAAGGTGTTCGAGCTGCGGCTTTTCGGCTGGATCTGCGCATACTCGTAGCTCTTCACGAAGTCGGCGAACCCTGTCTGCTGCGGCTGCCTGCTGAATCTCAAAGCCAAGTGGAGTACCTGCCACGTTCAAGATCGTTCCGGCTGGGATCTTTGTGTTGGCATGCAAGGATTGCCCCTCGCTTCCCGCCACAAGCTCTGGATTGAGGCCTGTCAGTATATTGATATCTCCTTCCATCGCCTCGCGCGTGCGAAAGAATGGTCGGCATAGATCTGCAACTGTCGTGTCGGAGGTAACGACAACTCGAGGAGACTCCACCGGGCCGAGAACCGTATCTTCCTCCAGGCGACTCTCTGTCTCGATGATAAATGTTCTCTTACTCCCAACAACTCCCACGTCGTTTCGCAACGATTCGAGCCGAGAACTTCGTGCAGCTTCGACCGAGCTCAAGGAGGCGGGGGTATCATGCACCGTTCTCAGTTCATGAATTTGTGCGCCCCGTTGAGCTACCTGATTCAGCACCGCAGGAAGATCTCCGCATTGTAAGAGGTGTCTCAAAGATGCGGCAACCTGCTGTGGATCACACAAGCCATTTCTGAAGCCGAGGCCCAACGCTCGGTAGGTGGCAATCTCTCCCTCTGGAAGCCCTTTCGCGTCCTTTGCGAGCTCCGTGCGTATCTGTCGTACGAGGCCCTGATAGAGCGATGGAGCGTCTTCTTTTTGGCCTGCTATGGCGCGTAGATGGGGCTCGACTTCCGAAACGATCCGAAGGGTCTCCTCGAGCTTGAATAGATCACGTTGCGCCAGCGCACGAGAAAACTCCTGCTGCAATCGCTGCTCGAGTACATCCATCACCAGGAGTGCATGACAACGGGCGAGTGGAGTTGGGCCTAGCTCCTCCCGTAAGCGCAGCGATTCGCGTTGCGCATCCGCTCCAGGAATCTGAAACGGCCTCGGCTCCCTGAGTAGGCGTTGGTCGCTGCGAATACTCAAACCAAAGGTCTCGAGCTGACCGACTCCGGTCGTAAAGGGATTCGGCAGCGGAGCCTGCGCGGCTGGATTGAATTCGAACTGAATCCATTCGACCGAGTGCATGAGTCCCGTCACGTACTCTTGCAGAGGCGCCTGCTCCTTGTCCTTGACGAATTGAGATAGCTGTTGAATGAGAAAATCTTCCGGCTTGGATCGTGGTGCCAACGATGGGCTTTCAAGGCTCTCTATCCGGAATCCAAGTGGCTGCAACGGCAATCCCGTGTCTGGAGCAATCGATTGAACTCGGGCGACCGGGCCGGTCGAGTCCGGTGACGTAATTCGTATGCCGTCGGTTGGCTCAAGTTCGAGACCTTGAATGCGCACAGGCACCTGCACTGGGGGAATTCGCCCAGTGAGCGAAGTGTCATCACCAGCGATGCGTTCGAGTTGAACACTTCCTCGCCCCTCTCGACCCCGACCGAGAGGACGCAGCGTTTCAGATTGCACCTCATTTAGACGCTTTTGAGGAACGAACAGGTCTGAGACCGATGTGCCAGCAGAATCTCCTCGCGCTCGACTGGACAGCGCTCTGAGGCGTTCGGAAACCAATGGCTGCGGCACGCTAATCTGCACTTCGGCAGTCAATCCTGCATAGGTGCGTGCGTGCTCCAGTGTCCGGCTCTCGTTACATTGTATCTTGAGACCTTGCGGCACGGTCATCTGAAGAGAAAACACCGGTCGACCACCGACAGAAAATCCGAATCTAGATGCCTGGCCAATGAGCAATCCGATATCGTGATTCTGATGCGCCGCAACGCGGTTCAATGTCGAAAGAGCATAGGTACTGAAAGCATGTCGATCGCCACCGGGAACCATTTCCGCTAGGATCGCGAAGGACTCCTCGAGATTCTTGCAACGCGACAGCGAAAGATCGAGTTGGTGCAGGGCCTCGAGCGGAAAGCGCTCTGCATATAGCGAGTGAAGTCCCTCGAGGTAGCGTCGTTCGAGCTTTCGCAACAGTTGCTCGCTATCGAGAGGAAGGTCCGGGGTTCCAGCTTTGCCGAGGATCTCTGAGGCGTAGCTGACTAGGTATCGAACGGGAATCTCCTCCCCAGCAACCGCGCGCTCGAGCGCTTCTTGATACAGCAGGTCTACGGTCTTCTCCGGACTCTCCATGTATTGCGTATGAAGCTCGCCAGGCAAGGCGGTGGTTCGCCCGAACAGTTCGAGTCCTGGCAACGTCTCGTCTATCGAAAAGAACGCATGCTCAACGACACGGTCGAAGCTTGCACGCGCCTCGCTCTCGAGCCGAATCTCCTCGGAAAAAACGTCCGAGCGCCGACGCGCCAGCTCTGCCTCAACTGCCTTGAGCGCTGCCTCACGCTTTTGACTACTGTTCAGCCCAAGGCGAGCAATACATGCCTCTGCTACAGGAATCGCCTGCTCTGGATGCTGTCGCTCGTGCTGCGTCAATCCAGCATGCACGACATACTGAGCAAGGAGTGTCAGCGCAACGTTCTGATCAATCTGCAGTGGGCTATCTAGGAGATCTCTCGTCCATGCGGGCAAGGCAATCTGACGAACCGGATCGATAAGCGCGGCTGACGCAGGCCGAAGCGGGGCGCCGCTGCGTTCGAGAGCTGCGTCCGCCACAGCAGGAGCAACTGTAGCGCTCGTTTCTGGAGCCTCGACATCACCAGCCTGTGGAGCCTGGGCAGTCGCGATATGCTTCTGGACTGAGCTTCGCTCGACAACTGGCAGAGCGGGCGAGGAGAGCTGCCCGTTCGGAGCTGCTGCTGGTGCCGGACCATCATCTTTTAGCTCGGCCATACCGTTTCCTAAGCTAGACCTGATTCTCAACCACAAAAACTAACCCTACCGCCGCCTACCTATACGTTATGGGGACGAATAGTTTTGTGGTTACATAGCGAAATAGCGTGGCAATGCAGGAACTAACCTACTGATATGTCTAGCACGCACCTTGAGGTGTTTGGGATGCGGGGCGCTATCGACAAACCGCGCCGAGGTTGAAGCGAGACCAGCTACAGACTCACTGACCCTAGTGGCTTGGGTTGGGGATCGATGAAGGGATTTTTTTCCCAATCGAGCGAAGCACTGCCCCTCAACTTCGCTTCAAGATAGCGCAAACAGCACCCTACGAAAGTGTCCTTTCCCTGAGCATGCAGCCCGAGCGGAACGCACAGGTCCGCAACTGCACCTGCATCCCTTCCACCAGAATCTTCCGAAATTAGTTTTCCTATTCGGTCAGAACAAACATCACCATGTCTCCGGATGCTGACGCGAACGTGTTCGTTGGAGAGAACACGTTCCAGTTCACCATCGCTATCTCTCACTACACCGAATACTGCGAGTGCAAGAGGCATGTTTTGTGGCAACAGCTCCACCTGCTCTCGGATATATTCACTCGCAAAAGCTCCCAGTTGATTCGGATCACGGACCAGCCCCACGAACGCCATGATCACGTTGCACGGCTTGTCATCGATCATGACCGAAGCACATATGGTCCGCGTTTCATTCGCATATCGCCGGAATTGTTCGAAGCACGGCGAAAGATCGAAGTCTTGGACCCGCGCTCCATCGAATCGATCCTTGGTTTGCTCATGAACCCATTTCACAATCTCGGGAAGAGCTCGAGCGCCCCCCCACGTCGACAGGGGTATGCCTGCGTCGGTCCAAGCTCCAGTATTCATCAACAGGGCTAGATTGGTATCTTTATACCAATCACAATGTCTGAGCTCCAATCCTCGGCGCTCTGTCGCCAACTGCAACGCTCGCAGAATCAAGGCACTGGTACTGCCTGCACCTTCGACAGAAACCACACCGGGTGACTGAGCTTCGGGGCTGCTGTGATGATCCAGAATAACGTCCGCTTCACGTGGTAGGCAGATCTCTCTATTACACAAAATTGCGCTCGGCAGCACTCGCTCACAACGAATTGTCGGCTGGTCGACTAGTATGAGCGCACTCCGCTCCGCGTGTGCTGCTGTGCCATACAAGGGAAGGATCCCTTCTATTGCCTCAGGCGTAAATCGGCCATCTGCCGAATACTCGCTTCCAACGTGCCCTATCGACATACACCGAACTTGAGCATCGTTGGGAAGTAGGAGCTGCAGAAGATGCGTCATTCCAAGCGCACCTGCGGCTGCATCGGGATCGGGATAATCGTGGGTGAGGATGACAAACGTTCGCTTTCCCTGGCGATGAAGATTCTCAATCTGGTCGATCATGCCGATGAGAGCTCGATCTACCTCAAGAGTAAGCGGACTGTCCGTTGGGGAGGAAGCGCATGTGGCGCGATTCGAGGTGTTGACAGCTAAGGATCCCATACATCGACACACGTATTCACGTAAGACATCTCTAGAGGTCTCACATCTGAATTACCAGCATGGTGTATGTAAGGTCGACTCGGGTAGCACCTAATTAAGATACTCGAGAAGAACTGGCGACAGGTGCAGTCAAAGTTGAAGAGACGAGAGAAACGCGGAAAAACCCGAACGAACACAGAGGTCTGGTACAACCGCCCTGGAAACAAGCCCAGAGTCATCGCTTTACTTGGCTCGCAGTCGTGCGAGGTAAACACCTCGCTACACCATGCAATTCAAAAAGATCACTACCTTCTACCCCTCCGCAGAGGTTGAAGACAGGGTCCTCATTCCTCGTCAGTCGGGAGTCGGAGAATAAAGAATATAATCCTCCTCCTCTATGATCTTTGTAAAGCAGGAGAAATCTCTGGATGCGATATCGGGATACTTCATTTTCTCTAAGGTACCGATAACTATATAGGAAATATTTTCCTGTTGAACTATGCTTTTGCGTCTCGAACAGTCCGTTTCGAGATAAATCTGATCGGTCGTCTTCTCTCTGCGGCCCACCTCGCCGTATTCGCGAGTCAAAAGATTCACATGATTCGACCACCCCAGATAACTCGGTTGGGCAGCCAAAGTGCTGACGAAGCTCGTGTAGCTATATGCATTTCCCTGGGTCTCTAAAACTCGGCCTCTGGGTAGCCGTCGCAGCGCGCGGACGGTCGCGCCTGCACCCGGATGTGCTTCATTAGGCGCAGCCAAGCCCTCCCATCCATACGCGGGAGACGGCCTCATCACTCTCATCGGAATCGAATGAAACAGAAAGTTCAAGCTGGCTGCCAGCAAAGCGAGGCTGATAAAGAGCCCGGAAAAGAGCCAGAAGAGTGGAGAGGCACCTGGCGCTAGCGAACAATCCGTAGAAGGCTCCAGCAAGGTACGTCGCGCTCGATGCAACAGTCCGACGCCACCGAGAGCAACGACGCCCCACGCTGTCGTGTACACCTTGAAAATCGTGTTCATGCGCTCATTCTCTCCACCATAGGGGTCATCGAGAAATACGAGCTCAGGCAAGAGCAGCAAACCGAGCCCTCCCAAAAGGAGCGCATCCATGAACGCATCCTTCCACACCGTTGCATCGTCCACGTCCTTGCGTGCTTGAAGTAGTCGAATGAGCTGGATGCCGACAAGGGCAAAGATGAGTAGCGCCGCCTTATCGTACACAGAGGCCAAGATTAAAACGACAAAAGCGAGGAACAACTGCAGAGGCGATTGCACTCGAAGAATCAGCAGAGAGGCTGCAATCACAACTGCCAGATGGAAACCCCAATGCACAAGAAGCTCGGTGGTTGTCGTCACCGGGATGGGCGAACGTACCAGAGTAAGCGTCCCCCCCTCTGGTACGATATGACGACTCGAAAGATACAGGGCCGAAATAAGCAGCAACCAAAAAGCGGCGCTTACAACGAGCGGGACATCCTGTTTATCGAGCGACTTAATTCTTTCGATAACTTTTTCCCGATATGGGAAGCACACTGCTGCAAAGCCAAAAGCGACTACTATCAAGAAGAACCGTGTCAGAAGAGATACGGAGCTCCCCCCCTTGACGGCAGCGATACCCCCTATCGCAACGATAACTCCGCAGACGACTGCTCGAAAAATATCGAATGCTGGATGGGTCTTGAAGAACTCCGAACTGCGACTGCGAACGACATCCCAGCGAAGAACGCTGTACAGAAAAGCTATCACGCTCACAAGCCCCAACCACATCGGAACTTCCCAGGCATTACTTCCGAGCAGAAAGAGAGTCGCCGCCCCAACAAGGGCGCAGGCTTGAAATGATTTGAGCCCTAACGACGCGCCACTCGCCAGCAGGGAGTAGAGGATCAGAAAAAAGAAGGGGAGCGCCGCGAGATTAAGGTAATGCGGGTGAGCATCCCCCAAGAGAAAGGACCATGCGGGAAACTCGTCGATGGCACCTTGAATGACGCGAGAGGGCCCCCACCATCCATCGTCAGACTCGAATGCCCCCGACTCACTGCGCTTCCACAGGCGGAACCCTGCATAATTCGATCCGAATGAAATCACAATCGAGGATACGCTTGCCCAGAGTACGGATCCTCCGACGATCGCCCGTACGATCTGAAAGAGGGTAGCGCCATAGAATGCAATCGCAAACGCTACAAGCACATGATAAACCTGCCATACCTCGAGACCGAGCAGGGAGCTCAGCATTGCTCCGAAGCGATACCAGTAGACGTAATAATTTAGAGTAGCGCCATCCATCCACGGTTCTTGCGGCACGACCGGCGATTGAACTGTCGAGGCGAGGATCGCATAGTCTCTTAGTCGCTCGCCCATCGCGATGAAATCAGGCCACAAGCTGCACAGGTAAAAAGCAACCGAAAACAGCGCTGCAAAAGCGCCAAGCGGATAAAGTTCCGAATAGCGGCGGGGCTCCTTGCGTACACCAAAAACTGCATACGCTGCTCCGATGATCAGCACGAGGCTAACGATATAAAGCACATTCGAGGCCGTGCCAGGCACCCCGACCGAGAAGCCCAAGAGTCCGAGCAGCTTTGCACACAGAAACCATACGAGCGGCGCCGCAACCAGAGCGCCAAATACGAATTCAAACAGAGACACCGCTAGTCTCCATCCCAGGAGCGCCAGAAAAGCTATGAGCACAAGAATCGTCATGAATTCTTCCCTTCGAAAAACGACCTCAACGGTGAAAGAGCACTGACGTACAGTCGCGCCTGCCCGAAGGATACGACGGGTATAAAGAGTTCAGGATGCCTATCAAATTTTTCGATGTCGCCTACCGAGTACAGCTCTCTCTCCGCACTCGAGACTACGATCAGATCGACATGCATACGCTCGAGCAGATTCCGAGTTGTGTCCAAATCGTAGCCCGCATAGATCTCTCGAATCGCAGCTTTCCTCTCCATCAACGCTTCATAGGGCAGCCCCCGTTGCAGCACGTGGTATTCCCATCCCAATACCGTAGGAATACCTGTATGCATGGCGATGCGCGTATAGTGGCGGTACGAGTCACCCTGCGCCTCGAGAATAGTAGGCGTTCCAGGCACTTTTTGATTCAGCCATTTAATCAACTCGTAGTCGTCACGATCGACATCGTACAGATACGCCGCACCGTCCAGAGTAAAATAGCGAACTGGAACCCGCTTCATCTGAATTACAGCCTTGACGTTGAGCATGCCGCCCACGAAACAGGAAAAAGCAAGAGCAACGACAACGAGACCAACTACTGGCATGAGCAGACGTCGGAAGAATTTACTTGCGAACGTCCACGCGGAATGCAACCCAGCCGCCACTGCAAGAGCAGACAGCGACCATACCGCCATATAACCCTTGAAAAGCGTATTCATGCGGTCCATGAGGTAGAAGACTTCGAGCACTACTACCAGCATCGCTGCGCTATTCACGAAAATGGAGATAACCTTCTTTTCAGGAGCTGCGCGATCGCTCCACCACACCAAGCTCGAAAGAACGACCGTTGCAAAACAACCTAGGAATACGGTCCATGGAATATTGGAATTACCTCGTAGTTCGCTAAGGATTGGTGGCACGAGAATGACTACGCCCCCCAGCAACACGAGCAGCAGAGCGCCGAATCCCGGGAGCTGGCGCCTACGAACAGCTTCCAGGACTCCGACACTGAGTGCACAGCCGAGCCCAATTACTTGAAAGCCCAGGACACGCAGAAATTGATCGAGAGAATTGAACTCTGTGGTCGCTACCCACCCCCAGCCTGCACGACTAGCGATAGGGGTAGAGAATTGGTAAGGCAGTGCGGCCAGCAGCATACCGAGCACAACCCAAAACCCATCCCACGGCAGCGCTACAATACGGGCGAAACCGGTAGCGAACGCTCTTTCCCCCCAGCTGACGGAACCGTCTGGTCTCGATGGTGGCACCCAGAACGAGGGAGCTGGTGCCGTGAGCGTCATGAGACCAACGACCCCACCGAAGGTCAAGAAATCCCACGTGTTCATTCCCATGAGACCACCTACGAGCAGCCCGAGCATAACTCGCAACGCCATCCCGCCGGAGCTGTAGCGCGAACTACTCGAAAGAAACATTACCGTCGCGAAACCCAATGCGGCTATCGTGAAGGGTATAGCAATAACGTGGGCGTGGAGGTCAGCAAACAGAAGTGACCAGCCGGTATACTCGATAAACCCCGGCGATACAAAGACACGGGTGGAGGCCCAAAAGCTGTTGTCGAACGAGGCGGTCTTACCTTCTAGAAAACAGATGTTGAGCACCTCCGGGTCGCTGGCTATGACAAGGAGAGCTGCAGCCGCACAGGCATACCCCTTCTTGCGAGATAAAAGCAGCAGCACTCCATACAGGGAAACCCCTATCAGCCCGCCGAGAGTGGCGATTGCGAGGTTGTATCCGATGGCCACCGGAATCCCGGTCAACTTCAAGACTGCCGCAATAAAATAGATCCCCACGTAGTAGTAGGTCATCGGGCTGCCTGCCGCCCAGGGATCCTGCGGCGGGAGCGTCGTATTGCGAACGAAAAAATTGAGGAAGGTAGAATCCATGGGCTTTTCGCCCCATACGATCTCCGGATTCAGGAACCTTACCACAGCAAAGAACAGGGTAAGCCCGACAAAAAGCCCTTCGACTACCAGCGCGTGCTCACGCACGACTTGTCGCGCATCAGCTAGTGAAATACGCTTGGAGAGATACCCCCGATATCCGAGTACGAGTACTCCGGTGAACACAACCATCGTCAGGGTAGTGGAGATCTCGAGCAGACCGAGAGTTGCCGGTAGCCAACACAGAAATCCAAAGACAAAGATCCCGCACACCTTGGAAAAGGCATATCCTTTGTCGGGAGCATTCGGAGCCATCCACATGAGGTACGGCAACACAGCGAAGCTCATCAGCTCTAGCACCAGGAGCCAGACTATCAGGTCAAAGAAACCCATGGACGGCACGACTAATCTACCTTACAAGAAGCCAAAGATTACTCCTGAACACCTACCGCTACGATATGGGGCTTACAGCCGGACGAGCTCGCTTCCATCCCGACAGGTTAGTTCAGGCCAAGGATATCTGTATCGTATCCGCATGGAGCACCGCCATCCTTCTTTTCACTTGGACATTAGGGAAGCGAGGCAAAACCTACCCGTAGCGAGAAAGTGGAGGTTGGGTTGATATTCAATTTTAACGATGGGGAAAAACCGCAGATGTATCCGCAGCGATACATTGAGGATTTTTTCCCATCGTG
>JBILEW010000098.1:0-14125 GCA_044351885.1 Bdellovibrionota bacterium | reverse complement strand
AAAACATAGGAAAACTTGTCGGAGGCGGCCGCGCCGTACACGAGCACCTTCTCAATCTCGGGAGAGACAGCGCACGCGCTCGTGGGCCATCCGTAGCGGGCGACCAGGCGCGATATCGTTCTCAGGTGATGGGGCATCAGCGGTGACCGTAGGCGTGCAGCTTTACGCACCGACTCCAGATCGGATTCGCTCAGTGAAGCCTCGACACTGTCGTCAACTTCCCCGCTGAACGCCATCGCTGCAGCCTCATCAGCCCACGCAGGAAGCGAGCCTCCGCACGTCCGGTGATTCGCTTCGTGCATCAGCTCGTGACGAAGGTATACCGATGCTGAGCCCCCTCCAGCGGGCTCCGAGCGCAGAGAAACAACACCCGGTCTCCATCCGGCCGCGTGCGACGCAAGCCCGCCTTCAAATGGAACCACCGAAACCGGAGTCTCTCGGGTCGGTACCGAGTAGCCCCGTGATGCCAGCTCCTGCAGGGACGCATCCCCATCCCGCTTGAGCATCGGCATAGTCGCTAAGATACCTGTCATGACGAGAGCCGACGTTCCCTCAAAGAGTCGCAGACCGATCCTATTCCTCGAACGCCGCACACCGATCACGATTACGCACCCTCGATACCTGCTGTGCGTTGTTGGCGCTTGAGCGCCACGGGAGATCTCGCCGGTGGCGTGAGATCGTCTGCCGCAAACGGCTTGAGGGCATTGGGGAGATCTCGTCGCCCTCCGCGTACATAGTCTCGTGCAAGCAGCGGACCGATCTCGGCCGCTGCCACGTCGGATTCCTCCGTCAGATACTGGAACACCAACTCTGCCAGCACCCGCAAGTTAATCGAAGCACGACGTCCGACCCGCGCATACAACCACTCACTGAAATGCATGAAGGCGTCGAAGGCCGAGTCTCGCGACTGCAAGATGAATCGCTTCGACGACACGAAGTTTCCACTGTTGGCAACCAGATCCCAGTATCGAGCAAATCGCCCGACGCGCTGCAGATCACCGAAGGTCATGTCACGCGTACATACGACTTCGTACGGCGGCTCGTCGCTGTAGCGCATCTGGTACTCGTGATCGTGTCGTACAATCGGAGTACCTCGAAGGCGCTTCAAGATCCCCACCTGTATCTCTTGCGGGTCGAGCGCTACCAATTCGTCGAATCCTTCGCCGAAGCTCGCGAGCGTTTCTCCTGGAAGACCAGCGATAAGATCGACATGCAGATAAGCCGAGGTCTCCGTCCGCAAGAACGAGAGGTTCTCTTTCAACTTAGGAACATCCTGACGACGACTGATGTTCGCACTCACCTCGGGATTGAGCGTCTGCACCCCGATCTCGAGCTGCAGACTCCCTGGAGGAAATCTCTTGACCACTTCTCTCAACTGCGGCGGAAAGCGATCAGGAACCATCTCGAAGTGCACGAAGAGGCCGGGCTCCATCCGTTCGAGAAAAAACGAGAGGATTGCTAGCGAGATTCGCACATTCAAGTTGAACGTGCGGTCGACGAATTTGAATGTTCGAGCGCCTCGGTCGAACAGTGCCCCGATCTCGGCGAGGACCCGTTCGTGATCGAATTGCCGCACCGGAATATCGAGGGACGAGAGACAGAACTCACAGGTGAATGGGCACCCTCGTGAGGCTTCGACGTAGATTACCCGGTTGGCGATATCGCTATCGGAATAAAAGCGATACGGCAGTTGCACCTCCTCTAAGCTAGGCAACCCACCTGAGAGGACTTTGCTTACGGGCCTCTCACCACGGAGCAACCTACGACACAGATCGACAAACGCGAGATCGGCCTCGCCGGTGATCAGATAATCCGCGAGCTCAACTATCGATTGAGTCTCGTGCTCGTAGCTGACCTCCGGTCCGCCGATGACGACCAGGATCTCTGGGCGCACCTTCCTGAGGAGGGAAATAACCTCTCGGGTGCGGCCGACATTCCAGATATACACCCCGAACCCTACGATCACCGGCCCACGATCCAAAATAGCCTCGGCTATTTCGCGAGCTGGCTGAGAGGCCTCGAACTCGGCGATCTGCGCGCGCGGCTGCAGCTCGCCCAGATTGGCGAAGAGATAGCGTAGACCTACCGATGCATGGATGAAGCGCGCATTGAGGGTTGCGAGGACAATCTCACTCATACGTCCGGAGTTTCGCGCATCGCGCGGTTATCTACCAGCCCCGTAGGTGTTCAGAAGGGGCAGTCTTGCCAACCGTCGCAGCCGCTCCCAAAGATTCCGCTCTGCAGATTACGCTCTACAACGAGCGCTCTGATTAGAACTCCTGGACGCCCGCATCCATGAACTCAGCGGGACGACCACGGCGAGCCGCTGACCCGTACGACGCTGGCTGCGACGCTGAAAGCATCATCTGAACATCCTTGAGGGACGTACCGCGCGCGCTCTGCGCATGTGCTGGGGGCGTTTGATATTTGTGGATTGGAGGAAGCCCCGGAGGAGTCGGGAGGACTCCCGGAATCGTACTAACCGGCGTATTCGTCGGGCACGGTGTTTCGGTCGGGATTACCGTGCGCGTAGGTTCCGGTGTCGGGCTATTGTGCGCAGTGGCAGTTGGCTGAGGAGTCTTCGTCGGCTCAGCCGTCTTCGTGGGCTGAGGGGTTACCGTTGGCCAAGGAGTGCTCGTAAAAACTGGTGTCGGCAGTACTGTCGGTGGAGGCAACGTAGGGAAGATAGGGATCGTTGGCGCCGGAGTAGGCTTGTCACAACAACCGTAATAATTGTTGTTATTATTGTTATTGATGATCGTCGAGCCGCCACCCTGGTTGTTGTTGCTCAATATCAGACCTGTAAGGAGCCCTATAGTTCCGATACCGATCAGACCTCCTCCGAAGAATCCACCGCCGCCAAAACTGGATCCTCCGCCGCAACCACCACCCCTACACGGGCTGCTACATCCTCCGCCAATACAGCCACCGTAGTTGTTGTAGTTGTTGATAGTGTTATTGTCGCCTTCCTGCTGGTTGATCATGTGCGAGCCGCTGTTGCAGCCGCCTCCTGAACAGCTCTTCTTTTGTCCACAGCCGATCTTTCCACCAGAGCATCCGCCAGAACCGTTTCCTGCCTGGATCGATGCGGCGTTTCCGTCGGCGTATACGATTTGCGCCCCGACTAAAGCACCGACAACGACCACGGCCACCACAAAGCGGGCCACAGCTTTGACATTACGAACAAGCAAACATGAAAGCATACACAACTTTCCTCAGGCAGAGAGTACGAGGGCACTTTGCCCTACAAAAAATTTTCTTTTTTTGGAAGCAACAACAGGCGGTAGACGGATTATAGGTCGAGAGGGGAACTGTACTCCTTTTTGGAGGGTCCTTTCCTCGATCGCCTACCCAACAGGGAGAACAACCTGCGCGCATAGTACGGGATCGAAAACTCCTACTCAACGTTTTTGTTCAATTATCTCAATAGCCTAGTCTATTTAAGCAGCGATCAGTTCGTTTAGGAAACGAGCAGTTCTAGTCTGACATTGAGTCAAGTGTAGGCCCCGAGCCTCCAAATCCTTGTTAGCACGGGTTGTCATCGTCGTGGCACTGCAGCTTCTGCCGATTATTCCCTTATCCGGTCTCTTCGTCTGAGTTCTCTACCTCCGCCTCCTGTTGGTTCCTATATGGTACGTTGCTGAGTCACGCTACGGTCACTCGCAACGGCTTTTTCAATCATGCAAGCAGAAGGGGGGGGGTGTCGATGAAGAGGGTTCACTTCTGGGAGAGAGCACTCCTCGAGCTACTTGAGATACCATCCGTTTCGGGGGATGAAATTCGAGCTGCTGAAGCGTTACGCGGGCTACTCTCCTCGCAATTTCCTTCCGCTTCTGTAGAGCTAGTTCCTGTGACCGAGAAGCGCTGCAACGTGCGCATGGTTTATGGGTCGCCACGCTTTACCCTTACATCACACCTCGATACCTTGCCTGGATGGATCCCGGTCACGATTGACGACGAATACATCTCGGGGCTTGGCGCTTGCAGCGCCAAGGGTCAGATCATCAGCCAACTCTGGGGGCTGAGCCGCGCTGTCGAGGCAGGACTCGAGGACTTTTGCTGTCAGTACGTGGTGGGACAGGAGATTGATGGCATCGGCGCTCGAACGCTCATTCGCAACAATCCTACGACTGAGTATCTCATCAACGGTGAACCAACTGGAAACCGTTTCGTGCGAAAGTGCTGGGGAAGCCTTACGCTCGACCTCGTCGTCAAGCAATCCTCGTCGGATACCGCTGGAGCGAAGACTCGCTCGGCGGTACACCAGCTGATTGCGGATCTCCAACCACTTACCCAACTTGCAAGCGACGATCTTAGGATCAATGTTGGGCTCATATCGGGTGGCAGTACCGCCAACAGCACTGCCGAGCGTGCGACCGCGGCCATTGCGATCAGCTACGGAGACAGCTTTGAGCGTTGTCTCGCCTTGATATCCGACGCCGTCACGCACGCCCAGATAGAGATTAAAGCTCTGTGCGAGCCGACAAATCTCTTCGTCCCCCGGCGTTACGAAGGCTCTAGTGTCGATCTTGAATGTGGCTCAGCCTGCTCCATCTACACCAAGCATTTTCCGCATGTGATGTTGTATGGACCGGGCTCTGGAGGAAAGGCCTCGGCCGTATCCGAGACACTCTCACGCTCGGAGCTCGACCAAGCTGCTTGGGAGATCTGCGACCTGTGCCTCGAGCTCGCTGGGCACGCCGACCTGTATCCCATGCTGGCCCGCCGCTCTGCTTAGTCAACTCATTTACTAACGTATCACGACATCGTCACCCAGTTCGTTGGACGATGCGTCGGAGGGAAAGGTCTGTCGTAACAAGACTCCAATACCGTTGACTGCATTGCACACCGCGGTTACGAATCCATGTGTTGGAACCTCGCGTTCCAGAGCGATGCAGATCTCTTCCCACTGCTTCGCACTCACACGATCGTTCAAGCCCCTGTCCGCTACAATCTCGGCATCTCGCTCGGCGACCAGAAGGTACAGCAGGACCCCGTTATTGAGCTGAGTATCCCACACCCGTTCGCGAGCGAATACCTGAAGGGCTCGTTCGCGCGCACTGCTACCTCTCAAGATGTGTCGCATGCCGGGCGTAGCCTCGATGACGACCCTTATTTGCCCGGAATGTCCGCGCTCCGCGGCCGTGACGCACTCTGTCAGGCGTTTGCGTGAAACACCGTTCAACAGCCGACGAACGTGCCACTTGCCAGTGAAAGCATGCTGCCAGAACCGCTTCATCACCACCTCCCCGACGCACCACCACCACTGAATCCGCCGCCAGAGCCGAAGCTCCCTCCACCAAACGACCCGCCGTAGCCACCTCCACTGCTCGAAGAGCTTCCTCGTGAGCCACTCGCGAGGGCTTCGAACACCACTTCTCGAAAAAATACGAGGAGCCAAATTATACCCGCGGTAGCCAACGAGCCAACGAGGGAGGAGACGAGCAAAGCCACCGCCAAACCTCCGACCGCACTGGCCGAGGCCCCTAGCCCATCCCCAAAGAGCCGCGCCAGAACACTGCCCACAACGAAGAAGAACAAGACGAGGAAGAAAAAGATGCCACCCTGCTCATTGTCACTCGACGCGGGCGGCGGAAGCTCAAGTCCGTTAATACGATTAATCACGGACTGCACTCCCGCATCTATTCCGGCCGGAATGTCACCCTGGCGAAAACGGGGAAGGATCTGCTCCTGAATGATTCGATAGGCCGTCAGATCTGGGATGTCACCTTCGAGACCTCGTCCTACCTCGATGCGTACGGCTCGATCCTGTACCGCAATCAACAGGAGCAGTCCGTCGTCGACCCCCTCCCTACCTAACTTCCACTGCTCTACGACTCGGATGCTATACTGCTCGATAGTTTCCGGGGCTGTAGTATCGACCACGAGCACCGCTACCTCACTCCCCTTCTCCTCTTTGAGCTTACGCAGCTTCGCTTCGAGTTCCCCCTTCACACCGCCTAAAACCCCTACTTGGTCGGTGACCGGACCGCTGAGCGATGGAACCGGCTTGAGATCGGCCTGCCCCTCGCAGAGCGAAAGGCAAGCGATCACAAGCACGAAGAACAGGTGGAGCACGCGCATGTTACTCGAAGGAGACCTTAGGCGCTTCGGCTATCTCTTTCTCGTTCTCTACTGTGAAATTCGGCTTGGTCGAATATCCGAAGAGCTTGGCGGTGATGTTGGCGGGGAACGATCGCACCGTTGTGTTGTAGGCGCGCACTGCTTCGATGTACCGTGTGCGGGCTACCGCTATCCGATTCTCTGTCCCTTCCATCTGTGCTTGGAGATCCCGAAAATTGGCGTCGGCTTTGAGTTGCGGATAGTTCTCTGCTACCGCAAGCAGTCGACCCAGCGAGCCAGATAAGGATGCCTGTGCCTCCTGGAATCGTTTGAAAGCCTCTTCATTAGTGAGCAAGCTAGCGTCCGCAGTAAGAGACGTGGCCTTGGTACGAGCCTCTGTTACCTTGGTGAGAACCTCCTCTTCGTGCGAGGCATAGCCCTTTACGACATTTACCAAGTTGGGGATCAGATCAGCTCGCCGTTTGTACTGATTGACGACATCCGACCACATCGCAGTTACCTGCTCGTCCTGCTGCTGAATCGTGTTGTATCCACAGCTACCTATTCCAACCAGGAGCAACACCCCCACTATGACCGCAATCAGATTCTTCATATCCGTCCCCTGATAGACATTGAGAGGTTCTATATAAACGTATCCATTCGAAAATTCCACTACAACTCGAAGGTTACGCTCCAGGGAAGCACTATGGCAGCAACATGGATAATCGTTGCAAGTCGCGGCGAAGTTCGAGTTTTCGAGATGCTCAGGCATGACGGAGAGCTTCGAGAGGTACTCGGACTGGGAAATGCGAGTGGCACGCTCAAGAACATCGACATCGACAGCGATGCACCGGGCCGAGCCTCTGACAACCGTATGCGAGCCAGGCACGCCTACTCTACCGAGCAGGAGTCACGCGAACGACTGCTCCAGAACTTCTACCGCGATTTCTTGCGAGGTATCGATACGGCGTTCTCTCAACACACCTTCTCGCGACTCGTGCTGGTAGCCGAACCTCGACTGCTCGGGCTTATGCGCTCCCTCCTGAGCGAACAACTGAGCCGAGCGGTGCAGGCGGAGATACCGAAGGATGTCCCGTACGAAGACAGCCGTGAGATTCAGGCGCGAGTGCGAGAGGCGCTTTAGCAAAACCTACCTGTACTCTCACTTTTGGGTCTTCGCGGAATCGAGTGGGGAGGACTAGGTGTTATACTGACGTGAACGTGCTCGTTCGCGTAAACGTGAACGTACCCGAAACAAAAACCTCAAGATGTTGGGGTACGAGCACGTTCACGTGGTAGAGAAGCCGCCGTCCGCTCTTCCCTAGCTATCGAATCGAAAATTAAGTGGAAACCCCCACCCGTCCCGTCGACACATCAGCACCTGATACAGCTCTACCGTGGAATCGATGAAACAGGCCTCGGAGAGCTGAAGATAGTACGTCCACAAACGCCGAAAACGCTCGTCGAAGCGCGGGTCGAGTTTGCGAATATCTTCCCAATTCTGAGAGAAATTATGCCTCCAGCGTTGCAAGGTCATCGCGTAATGCGGGCGGAGATTCTCGACGTGTCCAATCGCCAGATCGGAGAGGCGTGCTTCACGTGCGAGTTCCTCCATTCGAGGAAGTCTGCTCCCGGGGAAGATGTAGGTATCGACCCATGGATCCTGCGTTCTCCACGGAGGCTCCTCCATCCCAATCGTGTGCAACAACGAGACACCGTGAGGATACAGGAGCTGATGGGTCTTGCGGAAGAACGCTCCGTATTGGCTCCGTCCTACGTGCTCGAACATCCCGATACTCACGACGAAATCGTAGCGACCCTCGAGATCCCGGTAGTCGCACATCGCGACCTCTACTCGACCTCCAGGAGCCACGGACCGCACACGCTCACGCGCGATCCTCAACTGCTCTCCACTTAGGGTGATGCCCGTCGCTCTCACTCCCGGATAGTGCTCAGCAACATAGGCTAAGAAGCCGCCCCAGCCACATCCGATATCGAGCAACGAACCACCCCGTTCGAGTCCGAGCTTTTGGCAGATTCGGGCGTATTTTTGCTGCTGCATCGTCGCCAGCGAGTCCTCGGGCTTGTGGGCATATCCACACGAGTACGCCATCGTGGGATCCAGCATGAGAGCAAAGAACTCGTTACCGAGATCGTAATGACGGCGTACGTCGAGCTGCGCCTTCCTCGCAGTCGTCGGGGATTGGCTGACCGAGCGAACGAGATTGGCTAACCTCTGTGACAGAGACCCGGGCATGCGTTGATCGAGCTTATTGGCGAAAAGTATCCTGAAGAAAGTGACGAGGTCCTCTCCCTCGACATCCCAGCTGCCTTCTACGTAGCTCTCGCCCAGCGCGAGCGAGCCCCCTTTTGCTATCCGACGGAGGAGATCCGAGTCGCGCAGGGTTATCCTTGCGCGAACATCTGCCTCTGGATCTCCGATATCGACGGTATCCTGCTCAGGGGTCACAAACGTCAGATGCCCCCAGGAGATCTGTGGACCCAAAACACGCTGCAGCACCTGCGCACTCCCGTTTACGAAGCCGTTGCCTGCATAGTGCTCGGAGGGTGAAACAGTCTGCGGTGTATGTGGGGTTCCCATAATGAGCGTACAGTGGTGTGTGAGAGTGCATGCACCACGGAATTGCGGAAAACCGGGTACCCCGTGCGTTCACGCTGCAGGCATCTCTTGTTGAACGCACCAAGTTCTACGGATAGGTACGGCATGTCGCAATGAGCTTCGTCAGCCCCTCACGAGAGCTTTTAGGCTAATGATCAAGACGTATTAGTAGGCCAACCCGCGTCATCCAACCTACTCCCTTTTATGATACCTTTTCTCATTCATGACTTTCTGATAGCCTTCCAAGACTTTCGGGTAGTCTTGGTGGGAGTCGTTTGCTCCTGAGTTCCAATGCGAAGAAAACGAGACTGTCAGTAACTTATCTCGCTATGTAGTTTCAGTGCGCCTCACGGTCCACTTTTTTGGACATTCACGAGAGAGCGCCCAGTAGAAAACGCTCGTCCGATGCCGGCTGGTATCGGACCAGGCAGGAGGAATCATGTTTCTTCCGACGAGCGACTGGCTTCACTTTTTGTACTGAGAAGGGTGTAGACCGACGCGATTTTCGGGTTTTGACCGAAGAGGAGTCGCTGTCCAACTGCTCCAGCTCATATCTTGACCGCGAATAGAGAACCGGGCTCTTCGATCGCCCGCAACGTTACGACTTTTGCTACACGAGCGAGTATGAATACGCCCAATCCTCACGATCACGATTCCTCCACGCGCGCTTCTCGAACCGTTCCCTTCGATGCGTCGCTCGATGATGTGCTATCAGAAGGGACGCTTTGTGGGCGTAGTGAATTCGGCAAATCAATCATCGAAAGTTCAGCACGTCCGTTAGAGGTCGAGCCTGGCTGCTGGATTCCAGATGGACGTATCTTCACTCCGTGCCTGACCAAACACGATCGCTTCGTCATTCCGAATGACACGCAGGCGATCATCCTCGATTTCGACGGCACAACCGCGCCGATCGATCTCTCCGAAGGAATACGACAAAAGGCCTTCCGTAAGGTCATCTTCGAGCAGCTCTCTCATCACTTTGCGGAGAACGATCCTGGCAGAGGGGTGACCAGGGCCGATATCGTCAGGTGTCACAACCCGGCGATCGGATATCCGGAGCAAGAGATGAGCTCCAAGATCGCAGAGATCCTGTTCGAGCACTACCAGATCAGCATCCGCCCGGATGATATCTTTTCACGCTGGGTAGACCTGACCTCTATGATGTCTGCACAGGTGAAGCACAACAGCGCAACCTCCAAGAGAGCTACGATCGTTCCGGGACTCGTTAATGTACTACGCCAGGCCGAAGCGCGCGGGATTCCTGTAGCAAAATGCTCCAACGGTGCGGCGGAATTCGTTCAGGAACTGGGTAAGGCTATAGGCATAACGCCATTTATCCATCCGACGGCCAGCGTATTCACAAATCGTCATCCCGACATAAAACCGAAGCCATCTCCCGATCCGTATCTCCGGACCTGCGACAACCTGGGCGTAGATCCTACAAAGGTTGTCATCGCCGAGGATAGCGCTACGGGAGCCCTCGCAGGCTTACGTGCGGGAGGATTAGTTTTGCTTCAACCGTCTGGCAGACGTTTTGAGACCGCCATGAGTTTGCACAACAGCATACAAGCGCTCCACCCGCAGTGGTTCGAGGAACGACAAGGCCGTGCTGTTTTGCTGGCGCCCTTTCGTGGCTTCAAACAGGTAGCATTCGAATGATATCCTAGACCAGAGTACGCGCAGTACGTGAGACTGAGTAAGCGCTCGATCAGTTACCCATTGAGAGCGTCGGATCGATGGCCAGTTGGATATTTCCTCCCGGCGTACGATATGCAAGCGCACTCGAGCTGAATTGCAGCTTCATGCCGCTCCCAAAAAGCCCGATCAGGGGAGCCAGCATTTTGGTGTTTGCGTCGGTCGGATTGAAGTGAAAGCGGAGCTTGACAGCATTGGCCGTTCCCGCCTTGACTGCGTTTTCCGCCGCCTCACTAAAACTCCCCTTACCGTCGGGAGCTTGAGAGTAGTTACCCATCACTAGTTCGGCGTATTGTTCGTTCTCAATCTGATAAGAGTCCCAACAAAAATCACCACTACCCGTATCGTCATCACCGCCGCCTCCGCCGCCGTCTTGGGGGAGATCTGGACCCGACTGATCAGGACCGCCGGGGGGCGGAGCCTTATCACATGTTGATTTGAAGTTCGGGTTTGACACGCAGCATGGGTTCTTACTAGGATCCCGGCGGATCACTTTGAGCGTACCTGGCACGACATAGAAGTTCCTATCTGAATTTCCAACCTTAACCATACCAGCGACCTCCGCGCGTCTGAGAACACAGTTAAGGTAGGCCAGTTCGTTTTGTAGGCATGTGCCCGCGTCGAACGGAACCGCCGGTTCCTTGGCTATCTTGAGTACAGACATTGCGACGTACTCGACAGCGTTCCGCTGCTGCATGAGGGCATTACCGACCAAGTAGACGTTGACGGCCAGTGCAACGATCGTGACGAAAACGACCGTGTACATAGCGAACATGATAACCACTGCCCCGCTCTCGTACCTGCATGGTCGTGTCGACATACTATCTAGCCTCACCCCTCTGACCCTGACGTCGGCGGCCCCAAGCACGTACCACTGTTCCAGGGAACCGGGAAACTGACATACGGAACGTGCGCTTCGGCAACGACCTCACCTCCACCGACCATAGCCCAATTCCGATGGGATGCACGCGTTTCGACATTTATAAAACACAACCCGGAGGGATTATTGACAGGATCCGTGTCTCGAGCTGTATAGCTGACCTTGACGGTGATAGGCCACTCTATCAACATCAGTTTCATACGCATGAACTCCTTTGCGTACCACTCGGCTATCGTCACGGCACAGGAGCAATCGCCCCCATTGAGGCATCCGGTGTATGACGAATTTGAAACTGTCGCTATACAAGCTTCGGCCGCGGACTTCTCCTGAGGATCTGCCTCTTCGTTCGGATTGATGGAAAAGGTGCGAAGCGCTTCACCCGAAAACTCCAATTCGTACATATAAGGGATCTTACTTAATATCATCCCGAGTTCGCGCGTGCTTTGATTGAGATACATGTAATCCGATATTCGAGTCCCGAGCATGAACATCCCTGCTATCATGGTCAGGAGAAGTGGTAGGAGGATGACTACGTCAGTGACAACCGTTCCTAGTTCGGAACAAGGGGGCAGACTAGAGTTAGGAGTTCCCCCGGGCCTCTGACAAGTAGACCCATACTGCGACCGAAGGCCCGCAGGCTCTTGGTCGTTTACTGCTGCCCAGACGCAGCGTCTGGGCCTTGGTCCCATCGCCACACTCGTCCTTCAATCACAGACCACTCTTCGACCGAACCGTCCTCTCGGCGCGCTTTTGCCATACCTTCGACCCGCTCGCTCTTTTGCGCACTGTTGGAAAGCCCTTCTGACAACCGCTTCGTCGTAAATGGGGCTCCTCCTGAGATATCCTGCGGGCCATCGAAGTCCCCATGCAACATGAGGCTCAACTCACCACTGCGAGAGGCCAGAAATATCTTCTGTCCATCTTCAGGGGTAACCAAAAGGGTAACAGTGAAGACCTTCTCCTGGTTGGGCGACATCGCACCTACGGAAGGCAACGAAGAAGCGCCGCGCCCCGCCAGTACTGCAGGAGCGACCTGGTTCGCGTTCTGAAGCTCTGTTTTTCCGGCCACTGAGAGGATCTGAGCCCCTCTGACGATGGTCGTGACGAACTGCTCTTTGGCATCCGCTGACGAGACCCACATGACGTCGACTCGCGTACCCGGCACGCCCCATCCCTCGATTCCTGAAACGCGGGTGAGCTCCACGGTTACTGCTCGATATCCGGGCCTGATCTTGCGAGTAATCAAACTTTCAGGTGTATCCATGAGCTGATCAACCATCACCGGCCGTCCGGGCATGATCAGTGTGCGAGCGTAACGCCCTGCCAACTCCATCTCGGCCTGCACCGGCCTACCACCGAGCGCCGACAGCGACAGTTCGCTGAGCGTTTCCTTCTTGAACATCAACGGAGTCAAGAGTGTTCCTGCGCTTATGCGCTGCATCGGCATCCACACGGTAGTTAGTGGAATCGGCGTAGGACCGACTGGCACCGACACGACAGCGGCTGGTTTGGACATCAACGGAACTCCGATAGCGAGTGCGCACATACAGCAAAAAGCGATGACGACCGCGATGCGCACCATACGTTGGTGCTGCATTCGCGAGAATCCTACGCCTCCGAAACCGCCTCCTTGACCCATAATCCCCTTCGAGGTCTCAATCCGAGACCAATCCCATGCTCAAGTTCGGTAAATCCAATCCCTGTCCTCGTTATCGACCAATAGCTGGCCGATCTTGAGCGCAAATACAGTGTTTTCGAGGCTTTCGCTAGGCGCAACCACCTGAAATCACAAGAGCGCTCTAATAAAACGAGCCTAAACCTATGCGAGGCGGAAAAGAGAGCAACGAATAATTAAGAAACGTCGCTGCGAGATTTTGGGGCGATCTGATGCAATAACAACACCGAGACAGAGGCCTCAAAGTTCATCATCGCTTCGCAATGACAACCTTGTAGACGATCTGCGTATAGAGGTATTCCTGCATTTTCCTCCCCTCGCCACCCTCGCTGGTCTCTTTGTGACCTCACAACGGCAAGGCAGCCTCTTCGATTCAATAGGAATAGCTACAAAGAGAGCGACGAGATAGGAAAAGGGGAAAGAAACCGTAGGGACTCTATGGGCGATCGGACGCTTCAGCTACATAGACTATGTGAGGATTGAATCGAATACATGCTCAAGGTGCGGTGAATTCGTCGTGAGCTCTACTGTCCACTCTTGAGGCGCGGCAAACTCAAGAGGCGCTCTGCTATGATATTGCGCTGAATCTCTGAAGTGCCGGCCGCTATGGTTCTCCCTCGGGAGTAAAGGTATCGGTGCAGCGCCGCTCCTCTGTCGGGAGCATCCTCTCCCAGTGCGATACGACTTCCGAGCATGACACCTGCCACCTTGCACAATCGTTGAAAAGATTCACTCCACAGGAGTTTATCGAGGGAGCCCTCAGGACCAGGAGCGATCCCGTCTGCGTATCGCATCAGATGAGAATACGCCAATGCACGCGTCGCACAGGCATCAACGACACATTGAGCCAGATCCTTACGAACGCTGGCAGCCGTTTTACTGCCACACTCTGACAGAAGTGTGCGCAGCACGACCTCCGACTGAAGCTGTCGCGCAAAGGTGAGCACGACTCGCTCGAACATCAGAGTCGAGATCGCTATCCGCCATCCCGCACCTTCTGCCCCAACCAGATGTTCGGAAGCCACGAAGACCGAATCGAAGAAAACCTCGTTGAACTCCTTGTCACCACTAATCTGCTGTAGAGGACGTATCGTGATCCCCGGCTGCTTCATGTCGACCAGCAGGTACGAAAGCCCCTCGTGTTTCTTCGGCGAGTCACTGGTGCGACACAACACGAAACACCAATTCGCAA
>JBILEW010000170.1:0-3471 GCA_044351885.1 Bdellovibrionota bacterium | reverse complement strand
AGACCTGCCAACGCGACAACTGCGCGAGTATTGCGGGTGGTGTTCTCAATGGTCGAGTTTCCATAGCTCGATACGACGAGTCGAACGTCAAGCTGCATGTTAGCTGCCAATATGATCGCCAACGCATCGTCCTCACCGGTATCGACATCGAGAATTACATTTGACATACCAACGACCTCCTTTCCAGCAGAGATCTGATCACACTCCGGAGACAATGCTCCTGGCATGAAGCAAGCGAATCAGAAACTCGCGGGCGTAAGCTCTCCTGCACCATACGTCCGAGAGGGCGCAAACCGAGGAGCTCCACGTTATCTCAGTATCGGCGCTTTTCACAGGAGGTCTCGGTTCCGACGAACGCCTGAAAGTGCACATTCCCCATATGTGTTTAGGGAAGCGAGGCAAAACCTACCCGTAGCGAGAAAGTGAAGATTGGGTTGATATTCGATTTTCACGGCGGGGAAAACCGCAGATGTATCCGCGACTCGACTGAGCTCGCCGAAGTCTGCGATACATCGAGGATTTTTTCCCGTCGTGAAAATTGAAGAGCAACCCAAGATTCGCTTTCGTAGCAGGGAGGGGTTTTGCCTCGCTTCCCTAGAGAGAAATCCTCCTCTTCTTTGATTCGACATCGTCACACGCAGCCTGTTATCGGCCGCTCATGGCACACCGCGTCACCGGCAAGCCCGCGTAAACACACGAAATACCTCGCAATCGCCCGCCTGTTTGCATTAGCCTAATTGCTGTGTTATTTTTACAGTATATTAACAACGCTGCGACTTTCGTGGCTTTTTCAAAGGATGGTAGCGATGAAGACATCTCTCTTTACAACTCTCTTGTTAGGAGCCCTCTCCTTCATTCCAACTCTTGCATCTGCGGCCACGATTACGGTGGTTCACGGTATCAACGGCCTCGACCTCGGCCTTCCACGGGCGCTACCCGTCGACATCGCCGTCGACGGCTCATGCGCTCTCTCCAATGTAACCTTCGGAGCTTCAACACGAGTGGAGCTACCCCAAGGCACGTATCAGGTGACCGTCCACCCATCCACTGGAGACTGCTCGAGCGCTCCCGTCATCGATCAGGAGGTGAGTGTTCCTGCTGGCGTCAAGAACGTGGGGCTCGTTGCGCAGATCGCAGATTCCGGAACTCCGCAGCTCAAAGCATTCGTAAATGACTCGGAAGCAGGATGGATCGTCGTGAACAACGCCTCAAGAGGCGCCAAAATATTTGCGGGCTCCGGACTCAGGGGCTGGATCTTCTATTACGCCAACCCCCTGGCCAACGGAGAGGGTAAAGCGATCGCTGGCTTCGCCAAAAATCGCCGACTTCAGGTTGTACTCATCCGCGCTAATCAACGCCGACCCTTTTACAAGAAGATGATCAAGGCCGGTCAAACTGCGGTGTTGTACGTAGTTGGCTCACGTAAAAACGGTCAGCTTGTTGTTGAGGAGCGAATCGGCTGATCGTTCGGCGGAGCGCAGGTATGTAACGCGGGGCGCGGGAAACGCGGAAAACGCCGATGAAGATTAATCACATCGACGGATACGATGGACCCACGCTCTCCGCGTTTTCCCCGCCTCCGCGTTAATTAACCAAGAAGCTCGGCTGCCGAGCGATATTTGCTGAGGAGCAGACCCTGCACAGGTTGCACCTCGCTCTTCGAGCAGCGCATCAAGATTTGCACGTCATCTCAGTATTCGCCTTTCTGAAGGCGCACTTCTTCGAGCCGATCTTCGTCTGAGAGCACGGCGAGATCCCATTCGATCCGAATCCAAGGGTGATGTACATCGGCAAATCCGCCTTCGTCAGAGCGATAGCTGCCCGCTTCATGGATAGGGCGACGATGAGTGCGTAGCGACTCCCCTTCTTCTGCACGCGAACGGTTGCGGTGTTGACTCCTGTTTCTGAGCTCGCATCGCGGAACTTCCAGAGCGTCTGTCGTGCGTTACCGGTCCAGCTAGAACCTGCTGGGAGCAGCGCTGTGAACGCAGGTGCACGATCGGACTTCTCGATCACAAACTTAAGGCCGTGAAGGTCTGGCCGTATCGCGGTCGCTTCCTCAGCGGAGAGCGAGAAGATCCCCTCGAACTTTCCATTCTTGCGGGCGGTCTTATTGAACGGCTTGAGCACAAAGACGATCTTCGTACCTCGGGAAGAGCAGCTCGAACAATCCACTGCCGCCGTAGTAAACGAGTACGATCCAGCGGGACACGAGAGGCACCCTTCCTGCCCTGTGCTCGGTTGGTACGTTCCGACGCCACAAGCCAGGCAGTCAGCAGCTCCCTTTTCTGGCTGATAAAATCCAGCCGCACAACTCAAACAATCACTAGCCGAAGCACTTCCAGTTGAGGGGTT
Source organism: Bdellovibrionota bacterium (assembly GCA_044351885.1). Lineage (GTDB taxonomy): Bacteria > Bdellovibrionota_C > UBA2361 > UBA2361 > OMII01 > OMII01. Next base: position 1,116 of record JBILEW010000170.1, on the reverse strand, counting down.
ATAGCTGCCAGCGTTACACGAACTACACAGCCCTGCACCAGGTCCATCTTGATACGTACCGGTTGGGCACAACAGGCACGACGTCTGTCCCGTTGTTGGCTGATATGACCCCGCTGCGCATTCCAGACACGAGGTGTTGCCAATCGTCGTATTGTAGTCACCCACGCCGCACGGCGTACATGACGCAGCCCCTGAAGAGCTGAAGCTTCCAGCGAGACAGAATGTGCAATCTGCGGAAGAGGCGCTGCCCGTTGACGGATTCGCAGTACCTGCCGTGCATAAGTTACAAGATGTCGAACCGGCGATCTGCTGGTAGGAGCCGGCCGCACACGGTACGCACGAGGTTTGCCCTATCCCTGGCTGGGACTGCCCGGCGGGACACGGTGTACACGGCGCAGACCCGGTGGCGCTGAACGTTCCTGGGGGGCACGTTTGAGCCAGGGCAAGGCACGGCGCAAGGAGCACCAGCATGAGGAGCTGCAGCGCTTTCATGGTGTAGTAAGTAGTAGTGTACGTTTTCATCGCGATCCTTGCGTTTCAGTGCGAGAGTCTATCGTTACTATCCTGCCTGTCCTTACCGGTTTCACTGCTAATTCGCTTCAGCGCACACCGCGTACGCTTTGTAATTCCCTATATCGGGATCTACAGAGGGATTCACCGTACATCGCCATCCACTCCGACCTGCCTCGGTTGGCTTAACGGGCATCGGACCCGAAGCGGAGACCAGAGAGTTACAGAAGCCATCGAAGCATCCGCACCCTCCACTGAGTACCACCTCGTCGTCGTTACAGAAGGCGAAGACGTGCGATTGCGACTTGATTGGCAGAATCTGAAAATCGGTGATTCGCTCGACACGCCGGTTTAGAAGCCCATCCTTGCCAGCTGGACCCGTAGATCCCTTTGCACCGACCCGTTGAAGGTTCGACATCGTGGCCTTCGTCTCTGATGCCAGACACTTCTTTGGCCGAACATTGAGGTCGCCATTTGAGGCGATACAAACAACGCGCATGGACTGAGCTACGGCAAAGTGCTGGGGCATGCATAGTATAAAAGTGGCGACGACGGAGAGTGCGAGCTGGTATCGGAAGGTCATCATTGATCCACACAAATGGCATA
>JBILEW010000030.1:0-35884 GCA_044351885.1 Bdellovibrionota bacterium | reverse complement strand
CAGGTCAAGTATGATCGAGTCGTTATTATTGACGAATGAGAAGCCGCAATTCCAGACCGCCGGATTGCTACCTGACGGATACGACTGATACTGAATAACGAGGTTGCTGCCGGTGTAGCATCCCCCTCCCAGCGTGGTCTTGCCCGCCGGACAAGCCACAGAGAAGGTGCTTCCTCCGTCCGAAATCGTCTGTTGTTCTAGGAGCGCAGACACCAATTGATAACCGGAAGCACCCGTCGGCCCGGTAGCCCCCGTCGGCCCCTTCGCAGCCTTACTCGTCAGAACCGATAGCGAGAGCTTCGTCTCGCCGGATCGACACTTAGGCCTGACAGCCAGCTTGCCCTTTGTATCTGCGCACACCACTGCGGGTTTATCTTGCGCACACACTGAGCTCGGCCCGATCACGAACCCGATGATTCCCACGAGGGACACCATCACCAACTTCATAACTCGGTAGCGGCCTGTCACACTCCCTCCTTTGACGAATTTTTCCACGTTAGCTGTCGATGCACACCGCAAAGGTACTCAGAGCCGCCTGCGGGAATCCGGTACCTTCCTTTGGCTTGAATTGGCACACCCACCGGTTTGCAGCGCTCTCGGACGGGTACGAACGAGCGATCGACACAGTTGGATTGCTTGCAAAACACCCCCCTCCCACTACGATCTTCCCCTCGGGACATGTTTGGGTAAGGGTCAGGCCCTGCTGGCCCACGGAGTTGGCTCCGTGGTTACTCGAGGACACGGTTCGCCCTTTCGCTCCGTCACTTCCCGCTGGGCCGGCATTTCCGGCCGGACCCTTCTTGGCAAAGGTGCTGATAGTTGCCTCCTCTTCTCCCACAAGGCAGTAGGGGCGGACCGTTATTTTACTACCATTTGTGCACAATACGCCGAGCTGTGGCTGCGCTATTGCGGTGACCGAGGAGCATCCAAGGACCACCAGACTGGAGAGTAAGAGTTGGTATGGAGACATGCTGGGAGCATATCGATACTGCCTGGCTTTCTTCAACAGTAAAAATCCACGTCCTCGCTCGACTAGCTATCCCCTTGGGCGCACCGTCTGAGATACTCCTCATCGGTCATGTGCCACACAGCATCCGGTAGCTTGGCTTCGACCAACGGAACGAGGATATCTCCCATCATTTCATCGAGTTCGGTTATCTGACTGAACACGAGTTCTCGGCTCTTCGGATCGGCTTGAAAGGCGGCCCAGGTCGCTGCGAGGGCTTTCATCGGAAGATCCTCAGAGAAGGTGCGCCACAGGATGAGGAGATGCTTTGGATCAAACTGCTCTGGCTTAAGTTTCTGTGAGCTAAAGGGTCTGAGCAGTATCGACGCCTCGAACGCTAGCCGCTCCGTATTGAGGTTCCCTTTCGAGGCATCCTCGCCAAGGACGTCCGCGAAGCGATCCTCCTGCTCGCCCGATTGAACGCCCAGAAGCGAAGGCTTCATGAGATCCTTCAGGGAGAACGGCACCCGACCGGCAGAAGGACTCTCTGGAAATGAAGCTGCGAATTGTATCATCACATCGTTGATCTGATCGGTGTAAGAACGTAGCTCTGTGAGGATCGCAGTTGCAGCCCCTCCCCCACATCGACTGCAGATAAGCTGAATGCACGCAATTTGAGCTTCACTTCCTATCCCATGTTGCACGGCCGAAACAGCAGCCGAGACAGCTAGCGCCTCTGGCATCTCGCGGAGCTTGTGTGCTGCCCACTCTTGGCGAATCGAATTGGGATGGCGGAGCATGAGTAATATGAGAGGTGCTTCGAGTGCAGGATTAGCTGCGCTGAATGCCACGAAATCAGGGGCATTGTCTGCGAGAAATTCAAGCGTTGGGAGAACTACACTTGCAATCGCTTGCTTCACCTCCTGCTGGTGCGGGCTCCCACCGATGCTTATCTCTGCGGGGGGTCTCTTGCTCATTTCCGGTTCCATATGACCTCCGGTAAGATAGCTATGATCGCAAACTCGACCAACTCCTCGCCTCATTACACGAGATGCGGAGGATGCGACACTTGGCCTGATTGATCATTGTACAGTTTGGGTAGCAGTTCCACCCCTATCAACGAGAGGCCTCGGCTGCTGAATCCTCTGAGGATTTCTTCTCGGACGCTTAATTGTGAGTTCGTGTGCTAGGACCGTGTTCGCAACGGCACCACATACTGGCGCACAGTTACTAAGGAGAATCAACAATGAGTACTATTCAATCAACACTCCGAATTACGGAGCAACCAGCGCAATCGACCCCTGAGTTGTCACCCCCTGTGCAGGTAGTTGCTGCCGGGCAACTGGAGGAGCTCAGGACCACCGTTCAAAATATCGCTGCAGAGGATGCTCAGTTGCGCGCAGCGCTTCTGAATGACTCTAAAGGTACGGTTTCTGAGTTGGTGCGACTGAACACAGAGGGGGTCTATGAAGTATCCGACTCGCTCAACGTGATAGTTCTGGAGGATTCCGACAAGGTATTGAACATCGTGATTCCATCCATCGACAAGATCGAAGGAATGGAGGGAGAGATCGCCGAGTTTGCACGCGCTCTTTCCGCCGACCCTAAGCTTTTGGCGGCCTTGAAAGCTTCCCCGCGAGAGACCATCGAGGATTTCATGGAGTCCATCGACGGTGAGGACCTCGAACTACCGACTGATAGAGCAATCAAAGTCGTAATCGAGCAGTCCGATGAGCTCTGTATCGTGCTGTCAGAGGACACTGCAAAGCTACCCGATCTGGTTGCTGCAAGCGAGATCGGCGCACCTTCGAAGTTCGACCCGCACATGTCCTGCTTTACCTGTGAGTGCTTCACCAAGGCCTCGTGCTTTACCGGCGACTGCTTCACTGCCTCGAGTTGCTTCACCTGGTCGTCAAGTGGCAAGTGCTGATGTGAGTCGAGACCAACGGATACATCGGGACGGAATGCGATGATATCAGTCGAGGATCGGGCCCCGCACACCGGTGTCGCTGATGTACCGAGGTCGGCTCCCCCCCACTGTCGCTCTCTCACGTTGTGGGAGCAGCTTGCAGTGGGGGGCCTTCAGGGCTGCGACCCCGAGTTGGTCGAACTCTGGTGCGAGCGAGTAGCCGACGGCAACGCTCCCGTCTTTCGCAAAAGACTGCGATTGGCAGGACTCGATCCGAGACACTACAAACCGATGAAAAGGACAGCACAGCGGCACCTCGCGCTGAACTTGCCGACGTATCTTCACAACAAAGGCCGCACGGATCTCGCTCAGCCCTTTGCGCCTCAGACCACACTGCTCACGAGACTTCTCGACACGTGCGGAGAGCACGACATCTCGGCCCTGCTCAGCGATCTCGAAAAGCGGTATCCACTCAGTCCGGAGGCCGCCGCCTCGCTCAGAGGATTACTCCATCAGCGTCTCATGCAGATATCCGCGCATCTCATCGGCCACGAGTTCAGAAATTTCAAACGACACAGGGGCGTGCGTTCGCTCACCGGAGATGCTCGGCTTCTGGCACGAGATCGCAATGACGAGCTGGCATCTGAATTCTTGACGATCCTGATCGCTCAGGGACTGCCGTACCTGCGCTCGACCTACCCGGTATGGGCGAGGCTTATTGATGAAGAGATCATGCGCTGGTATCACAATGCGCGCGAGTTGTTGGTCCGACTCTCAACGGACATGGAATTACTGAAAGGTCCGTGCGCACTCGAAGGAGCTGCCGAGCTGGTTAGCATAGAAGCGGGCGGAGATCGCCATCGAGGAGGACAATGTGTCTTTCTCCTCACCTTTGCGGGCGGTAGAAAGGTAGTCTACAAGCCCAGGAGCTTGGCCCTGGACGCCTGGTATAGCGATCTCCTTGCCTGGCTCTCGTCGAGCGCTGGTAGCTCGCTGGACCTCTTCTCGCCGCGGACTGTGGACCGAGGCGCGTACGGCTGGAGCGCCTTCGTCGAACACGTGCTGGTAGAGGACGAGCAGGCGGAAACTCGCTTCTATACCCGTCTAGGAATGCTACTTGGACTCTGGACGTTGCTCGGTGGAGGGGATTGTCACTACGAAAACATAATCGCGCACGGAGAGCACCCAGTCATAATTGACGCAGAGACCCTTTTCGACGCATACGGTGGCGTATTCGATGGATCGGAGGGGAACGATATCGGCGAGCAGCTCTCGCGCAAGATAGCTGATTCGGCGAAGAGGGTTGGAATTCTCCCCCGCTATCTTCAAGTCAATCAATCTTCGGACCCGATCGACCTGAGCGCTCTCGGCATGCGAGCACCGATACCCGCTCCCTTTCAATACGAAGACAGCTACAAATCAGACGCTCGGAGCCTCGGGATCGCCTCGGCGGCATCGTTCGTCATTCAACCGTGTCGTAATATGCCGCGCGAAACTCGCGAGGCGCTCGGAAAGTCGAGGATCAAGGCGGTGTGTACGGGCTTCGAAGAGCTCTACGAAATCGCAATTCAGCACAAGCGGGGGCTCGTTGCGTGGCTCAATCAGCTCAAGAAGCTACCGAATGCTCGTGTGCGCATGGTCATGCGACAGACCAACTTGTATTCACGGCTGCTGGAGCAAAGCCTGTATCCTGAGTACCTACGCTGGGGGGCAAAGAGGAGCATCGAGCTCGATCGCCTGAGCAAGAGGTTCACGGATCAACGTTTTTCGAAACTAAACAGTCAATTGTCGAGCGCTGAAACAGGCGCCTTAGAAACTCTCGACATCCCTCTCTTCGACGTCCCTCTCTACGCACCCCCAGGGACCCCGATCTCGTGCGATCATCGCGGACATCTGAGCAAAGCACCTAGTGGCAACCCGCTCACCTCTGCCATGAGGCGAATTCAGCGCGTGTGCCCACAGGACAAATATTTTCAGAGTCGCCTCATTGAGGAGATCCTCGTCCTCGACGATGTCCTAAAATACCCACATCGAGAGCCTTCAGCGACGTCCTCTCCGCAGAGCGGTACACCGCGCGTAGAGTCTCTGGCGAAGGATGCCATCATGGAGACGGTAACCGAAGTCGAGCGCCACATCACTACTACTTCCTTTCGTAATGCTCGAGGCGAAATGGGGTGGCTGGCTCCGATCCCTACATCTCACGACGGCTGCTACGAGCATCGCTGGACAGGTAACGGACTGTACGCAGGAAGCGCTGGTATCGCTATTCTGTATGCCGCTCTCTTCAAAGTCTCAGGTAACGACAACTTCAGGGATCAAGGGATTGCCAGCATCTCCCCACTCAACAACGCTCTTCTAAGCCGAACGAGAAGCGGCTTACAGCACGATCTCGATCTCCTACGTGATACATACGCAGTAGGAGTCGTTAGCAAGCTTCTCGGCGATACCTCTCTCATTCATCCAGCTCTCTCGTGTGTCAAGGATTTCAACCCAAAGACGCTCGAGTATGATTCGACCTTTGATGTTCTCGGAGGTGCAGCTGGAGCGCTCCTCAGTATCATGTCTCTGCACCGAAGCTTTCCATCGCACTCCTGGCTAGGGACGGCTCGGATGATCGGTGATCATCTGGTGGCCAGCCAAGTAGCTGTGAATGAGTCGCATCGGGCCTGGAAGACATTGGATGCGCCGCTCACGGGCTTTGCACACGGTGCGTCCGGTATCGCTCTCGCGCTGCTCCGGCTGAGTGATGCTACAGGAGACACACGCTACGCCAGCGCAGCATTTGAAGCACTTGCGTATGAGAGCGCCTCGTTCAACCCTGCAGAAGGCAACTGGCCGGACCTCAGGAACACTACCGAGAAAGGAAGACACTCCTACGACGCATGCGCATGGTGTCACGGTGCAACTGGGATAGGGTTGGCACGTATCGCTCTGGAAGACGTACGAGCATACCGGGCAGCGCCCCCCGCGCCCACTCAATGTGCGGATGATATCGCTCGAGCTCGACAGGCCACACTCTCAATCGCGAGACCTCCGCTTGAGCACCTGTGCTGTGGTGCGATGGGACGCGCGACCTTCCTTGATCTCCTTGCCAAGAAGCACTGCGACAGCGAGGCTGCGCTGATGCGGGATACGATTGCGAACTCGATCCTCAAGCAGCCGGTGACCACATGGAGGATGATCAGAGGGGTGAGGGATCCTATCATGGTACCCGGCTTCTTTAACGGTATGGCAGGAGTCGGCTACGAGCTCCTGCGGATGTACGTAGATTCATCACTGCCGTGTGTTCTTACATGGGAAGGATGTGATTGACCGAAGTGGCCGGTATCGCAAGCCCTTCCTCCCCTCACTGCGCTCCTTGCGAGTCCGCTCTACGAATTCGCTAGTAGCAAACGCTTACTGTTTTGAAGCCCTAAGAGACTGTTTCAGGCACATAGAGTCTTTTTGTGCCTCCCTAACTTTGACACATTGCTGCCCCACTACTTACAGTGCTCATTCCTTACGGAAGCAAGGTGAACTCCTTCCTGCTACGGGTAGGCTACGGGTAGGCTTCGCCTCACTTCCAGAGAAATATCGGAGATTCCTTATGACAGGCGCATCCCAGCACCAAGACCAACCTATTGGCAACGAAACACCACACGTTCCGAACTACGAGCCGCGCTTCCAGCGTTCGAAGTGGACTCATGTCGGAGAACAATTCGACCGCTTCTTTGATAGCTTTGTGCCGAGACAGTACGATCAAGGTTTCGGTTGGCGCTGCCAGGTGCTGGGCCAGATAGACCCGGTCGAGGGACAGAGATTCAAGGAGTTCGAATCCCTCTCCCCCCACCATAAAGTAATCGCTGCAAATGCCGAGGTTCTCTTGGTCATGTTTGAAAATATGCCGCCTGAGACCCTGGACCAAATGAGAGAAGCCGGAAAGGCGGTTGTTCTGCAAGGGGTAATGCACCCCAGTGAGGAGATCAATGGCGACATTCCTGCACTACGAGCGGAGCAGAGCAGAAAGCATCACGCAGCATGGCTTGAGCAGTTCAATGCCAGCATCGCTGCGGGCACCCGTCAGGACACAAATCATCGCGGCGCCGTTCCCTTCGATGAATTGCCTCGCATAGAGCTTCTCATCTCGAAGTTCCAGACCCTCGGCAATTGGCGCATCCTTGCTAGCCTCTCAGATCATGAGTATTCGATGATTCGCGAGCTTGCGGTAAAGCGCCAGCAGTCGGCCTAAAGGTGGAGGCCAGGAGGAAGAGAGTTTTCATTCTTCCTGACCTCTTCGGTGATTGGAAGACAGGACATGCTCGGTGAGACCTAGGTCCATCCGAGCTCCTTGAACCTCGTCAAAATCGCCTCGCATACGCCCGCATAGAAGGGATTATCGAGACCATCCGGGAGATTCCTGAAAGATTCCTCGAGCTTTTGCCCCTCCTGCGAGTTCGCCACAAAATTGTGCCTGTACTCGACATAGAAGGCCATCGCGGACTCTTGCTGCGACTTCGGACTCAGCTTCGGAATGGCCTCAATGACCTCTCTCAAGGTCCCTGTGGCCCCAATTGAGTACGCAAAGACCGTTCCTTTACACCCCTCGTGGTGCGCCAACGTCCGTTTGACAGCTCGCTTACCGAAGCTCACACTCATGCTCCCGTCAGCGAAATCGTAGACATGGTTTGGTGGGTTCTCCACCAAAATGGCCTGTGGATTTCTCCTCCACAGATCCTTCAACCACACCTCGAAGCCTGGGAACTCCCGCTCGACGAACTTCTCAACCGCTTTAGTAGCGGCCTGAGCGGCTCGCACCGACACCTTTGCAATTTTCATCGAAACCTAAACCTCCTTCACGAGAAAAACACGCGCATCCGATGTGCGCTCCCCGATTCGCCCCGTAGACGAATGAGGGAATGCACAATCTGGGTGGGGTTGTCTTATCCGAAGAGGTTTTTAAAAACCGTGTAGCACTCTCTCCTCCTGATCCTCTCATGTGCCGATGAGAGCTCGACACAAGAGAGGGAACAGGTGGTTTGTATCTGCCCCTATTGAACCGAGCCGTCGCGAGATCGACCGCCTGGTGATGTCAAAGACCACATGCAAAGCCTTCGAAGGGTTGCTTACGATCTGCAGGGAACCGGAATCACTTGACCAAAAGCGTACAGCCACAGTCGCGCCTATACCACTTTCTTCGGAGGGATCTGATTTCTTCGTCATATTCCTATCAGTCATCCTGGTAGTCATCCTGGTCCGGGGTTACTCCGGGGTCGGGGTTACTTCGGGGTCGCTGGTCCGGGGTTACTCCGGGGTCTGGTCCGGGGTTACTCCGGGGTCGGGGTTACTTCAGAGTCACGGCGAAGGTGATTTTCGTCAGTGGTAGATAAAAGTCTTCAAGACCAGTCTATATGCCGAGCCTTTGGCCGACCTGGCTGCTTATGTGCTTATGAGACAAGCAACAGATACATTGGTGTGTCGACAGCCATAACCGTCTGAAGCGAAGCACGAGAGTATGTGAAAATACGACTAGACCCTATTCCGAATACTACCCAACGGCGTATCAGGTCACTGCCAGAGAGCTCCTCAAATAAGCAGGTAGTAAGTTGGCGAGTATCGGCTGACTCGGGGGAAAGAGTCCTGTAGGGAATGGCTCTCTCCAATCACCTTGCAGCCATTTGAGTCGCACCTCCCGAGCCTTAGCGCGCAACTTTTTGATAAACGAGATGAAGGCGATCCGTAAGGGGATATCCCGACAGATGCACCACATTCGACGACCGAAGGTCGTGGGTGCGTAGGGAGTGTCTATCGGCTGCGAGGCTACCTCGACATCTGAAGGAAGGGAGATCTGCTCCCGTGCCCTAATATCTTTCATCTCCTGTTCAATTTCCTTAACTCGCTGCAAGAGCCTTTGACTGAGACGCTCGGGGGTCGTCTGGTTTGGGAAAGCAGTCATCCAGGCGTTGGGGCTCAAGGTAAAGGTCAGGGTTTCAGTGACCTGATGTTCAACCACCGATGCCTCTTGTCGTCTTATGAAGGCAGTGGTTCTTCCCATAGTTATTGGACTGAGAAACGTTCTTCGAATCCTCTTAACCTCCCGGGACATCTGTCCCGAGGTGAACATTCCCCAGCTGGACACCCCCTGATACGCACTGATTGAGGCTGAACGGTGCGCCCTGACAGGATTGGCATAGACGTAGGCAAGCTTTTCCACGAGATCATCAAGGGTGAGGATTGGGGGCGAGTCATACCCCTCGCACCATACGGTAACTTGACGTCTTCCGAGCAGCCTATTGACGGCATGAGCGGTCTCGCACTTAAAGCGCTCCATGAAGCTCTCTACAACAGTGGGATCTTCCACTAGAGCGATGATGTGGATGTGATTACCCATCACTACGAATGCTATGATTTTCACTGGATAAAGGCTCTGGGCGACTGCCAAAGCGCTCCAAAGTATCAGCTCCATCAGTGGGGTGCAGACAAAAGGTAGCCCCTGTTGGACACGCGAGGTCAGCATCACCACAGTGTGGGGCAATAAGATACGAGGAGGACGGGCCATACAAGATAAAGCTCACGCTAGCAAACGACACCTCCTACTATCGCCGCTTTCGTAAATTGGTTGCTTCGAAAGTAACCCCGGACCAACGGAGCCCACGCGGAGCCCACGAAAGTAACCCCGGACCAACGGACGTACGGACCAACGGACGTGCAGCATAACTCGTGGCAGGCAGTTTTGCCCTACTCCCTTAACCGAGATACGTATCCAAGCTTTTGCGCGCGGCGATACTAGCCTCGTACTCCTGTAGTCGACCGCAAATGACATAGGTGAAGAAAGCTTGCATGGCGAGACTAAATTCGAGACGCGCAGCATCGATCCTGTGTCCGGAAGCAGCTTCGAAGGCACTTATGACGGAAGCCTTGAGACACGGTAGCTCGGTAATGATTGAGGCGAGATCCTCCTCGAAAAAACCTCTGCGCGTCTCCGCAAAATCGATCACCGCCACCACTTCCTCCCCTTCGAACAAGAGGTTGGAGATATTGAAATCACCGTGGATCGGCGAAAACTCCTTAAGGTGGAGAGCCGTAAAAGCCTGCCTCAGCTCCCGAAGGTACTCAAGGGCGCGCATATCTCCTTGCACCCCTTCTTGCACCGTGGCGAAGGTCTCCTCAGGTACAGGCAATCTCACTCCTCCAGTGCCACGTGCGAGTGCCTTGTGCATGGCGCTCGCCGCTCGACCTATCGCGTCTCCGATTGAGGACAGCACAGACTCAGAGAGTGCCCGAATCTCTGCCACCTTCCGAGCACGACCTGGCACCTTCGTCATATGCAACCAGAGCGGATAGTCGGTGTTCACCCGCTCACCGCTACCTACAACCTGTGGAAACAAGAGTGCCCCACAAGGAGAACGACCTTGGAGCTTCTGAAGAACCTGGCACTCCATCTGGAACTTGAGCAATCCGTCGCCGATGCCCGCACTCTCGCGTTTGGCAAGCTTGACGACTGTGTCATCCCCGAGATCAAGCACTCGTCCCCATAGGCCCGCTCCCAGCACGGGGGAGTTTGCTAAGTCTGCCGTTGCCAGATCGATGGGCTTCGTTGTTTGCATCACGATTTTCTCGGAAAGCGACGAAATTCCCACCTGAAAGTGTACCAGGGTTGGCACTGGAATGATACGAACTTCCAACGCACAAGGGACCAGCGGTAATCCGGCTCCCGCTTAATGCAAGCGACGAAAATTTTGCGCCGACTGGGAAATAATTAGCCCTGGCACGCGGGGAAGCCCGAGTACTGGGCGAAAAACAGCATCAGCGTCTCGGCACGAATTTTAGTTCAGCACGGTACTCTGTTGCACTGATGGGAATAAGCGTCAGCGAACCGTTGGCCCCAAGAAACCGTCCCGTTCCGCCAATGATGGGGTGAACGACGCGCAACGCTGGAGGCCCGCCTGCCGGAACAACGTAAAAGCTTGCCATAGTGATATCGCTGCGACCAATGGTGATCTCCATCATCACAGAGCGCTGCTCGTTGCCTCCATCCAATCCCGTGGTAACCGTGGTCTGACTCGTTGCGTAGGATCCGATCACTTCTCCGTTCTGAGTTGCACGAACTACGCCCGACGTTGCGCGGAGGTCTCCAACGGACGAGCCTGGCGCTCCCAGGTCTACGTTTTCTGCAAAGGTTCGTTCAAGGAAAACTGTGCGATTGGCGAGCCCTGTTGGCTGCGCTTCCGATCGGTGCAGGGGAGCGGTGATTCCAATCAGGATCATGATAAGAGAAGAGGCGGTTGTAGTTATGCATCGTTTCATATAAGGGCTCCGCAAATAGACCCACACCTAACGGAGTTAGAGAAAACATCCAATAGATCTCTGTAGGGTCCGCGATTCCACGCCAGCCTAACACATGCTTAGTGTGAAGGAAGATCAATTCTGGGAAAAGCAGCCGGGGACAGGGGGAAAATGAAAGGGTGATGCTCCCTCAGTATTTTAGCCACATCCACGATCCATAACCGGATCCAGTTTGCACGGCAGCTCTGGCATGATACGAACTTCCAACGCGCAAAGCGCCGCCCTCACCCCCTCACAAATTCGCAAACGCCGGAGTCCACTCGTCGCTTTCCAGAAGGAGGGTATCCAGAGATGCAATGAGTTTGGGAAAGCTGTGACGGATCCTATCGATTATTTCTTCGTACACGTCGTAGCTCGGAACGATCAACTCGAGCTCTATCGACCAGATATTCCGGACAAAAAACTGTGTCTCCTTGCACTGCGAGATGAATTTCACGAAGCGCTGATGCTCTTCCTGACTGTAAAAGTCGGTAGTGATGATCGCTTTGTAGAGCTCGAATCCCAGCTGCTTTAGATCAAGGCCAACTCGGTATTGAACAATTACGCCAGCACGTTCCAAACGTTTCATCCGACGTTGAACGAGCAGGCTACTGACCCCGATGGAATCGCCGAGAGCGTTGTAAGAAAGTCGGGCGCTTCCCACAAGCTTGGCGATGATGGCAACATCGAGCTCGTCGAGTTCAAGATGCCTAATTGTACCTGCATACTCCAAATACGGACGAATCTCCCCCGTAAGGTACATCTTCGGGTACTGAAGGATGCCGACTATCACGTGGCCACTGTGAGCCACGATCAGGTGACGAAAATCGCGATTGAGACGATCCGTTATTTCGAGTATCTCGCGTTCATCGCGGTAGAAGATTCCAAAGATGAGATCCCAGGTCCCGGAGCTCTCCCCCATCCAGTACACCGTTCCCAGATTGAAGAGCACTGCTCGCAGCTTCTCCTTCTCACCTACGAGATTGCGCAAGCGTAAATACACCTTGTAGAGACGGTAGCCTACCGATGTGGGATTGAACGAGCAGGTGTATCCCGTAATGATGCGTTGATCTTCGAGCCGATTAATACGGTACTCAATCGTTTGCCGAGAGCGATTGAGCAGAGAACCGAGCTCCGTGCTGGTGGTTCGGCAGTTGCGATCAAGTAAAGCGATGATGTTGCGATCAAGTTCATCGAGCACGACGCTGTGACCTCACGGAAGTATGCCAACTCCTGTGTTGGGCGATAGTGGTGGCGTCCCCTATCGCAATCAGTCGGGGCTACCTATCGTTGTCGGATAGAGTTGGCACAAAATTTAGTTTTGTGCGCACGTATCTTTTTTTTGCCAATCTGTCCATGGCTCGGCTATTGGCGAAAACTTCAGCAAAAGCACGCCCAAACAACCTACATTCAATCTCTTAGGTGGCTCGCTCAAGTAAGATCAATATTCCACTTGGCGCCCTTATCTTAGCAACCGCTGAAACCATATAAACGCCAGTGGTCAGAAACCGCCATGTGGCGGCTCGGCTAAATAGGCGTTTTCCGACAGTAGATAGCCCCCTCCTGCCGCAAGAACGTCTATCAAAAACAACATCAAAAGGGGCTCTATGGAGGTAGTTATGGTCCATATCGCAACAGATTCGTTACATGGAAAGAGTGTAACGATAGTGGGTGCAGGCCCGGTCGGGCTCGGTATCGCCCGGGAGCTGACACACAGCGGCGCCCAGGTTCAGCTCCTTTCGCGCGTTATACCGCGAGACGAGAAGTCAGCGCGCGGGGTAACAGGTGCGAACGCCGCGGGCTACGGAGCCCCATTCGCAAACAAGAACCAGGAGATCCTCGATTGTGCGCAGCTCAGCCTCCCCGACTGGAAAGGTCTGGCGCACGACCAGCGATCCCCACACGTGGCGATGATCCGCGCTCGCACCTTGACCACGGACCCAGAGACTGTGGAGTTTCTCACCAACAACGAGGACTTCTTACAGGGCCCGGGGGAGATCGGAGTTGCCGATTGTTATGAGCTGGGGGCCTTCGCGTTCAATCCTCGAGGTCTACTGATCGATTGGGTGGCCGAGCTCGTGGAATCAGGAGCTCAGTTAAGACAGGAGGATGTACCCGAAGAACAGTGGCGCGCCCTGCTACAAGGCGAGAACCCATTCGGAACAGATATCGCTGTGGTGTGTTGCGGTACTGGACACAACCGATTCGAGCCGCACAGGATCGTGCCCGTACGAGGAGTCTTAGCTCACTTCAAGAACGTGCCACTCGATCTGAGTCGCGTTCCGGTATCCGCGATGTACGAGGACGATCTGACGAAGTTGGTGTACCTCATTCCTAGACCGGGGAAAAACCCGGGTACTTGGGATTGCATCGCCGGAGGAACTTTCGATAAGGGAGAGGGCGAGTGTACTGACGACTACAAGCGAAACGTGATGGAAGATCGTCTCGTTCGGGCACGCCAGCTCTTTGCTCCCATCGTTCCGGAACTGATACCGTTTCTGAGCAGAGATGTGGACGAACTTTCGGTCGGGTTTCGCCCGCTGAGCGCCGATGGTGCTCCAATAATGGAGCACCGACAGGCCGGCAGCACGGATGTCTTCGTATCGAACGGCGGCTCTGGGCAGGGCTGGGTCACGTTGCCGGAACGCTCGAGGAGGCTGATGCGCTTCATTCAGCAGGAGATCGAAAGACCGAAGCTGTGACCCGAGGCAGAGGGAATCTATCCCTCGGTAAAAACGGCTAGCGGAGCTCCTCCGATCGGAGGAGCTCCAGCTAGGCTAGGAGAACAAACCCTTTCAGGGAAGTGCTCCATGCAAAGGAACAATATCCCCGCTCCAGGGGAATTCAATCCCGCTTTGGACTTAGCTCCCGAAGCATCTCCTCATAACCATACCGAGGCTCATAAGCGAGCAGATCACGAGCCTTAGTTAGATCCTTGTAGCTCGGCGGTTCACTCGGCAAGAAGGTGGTATCGACTATCGTGCTCGCAAGCCCTGGGAATCTGTTCACCAGGAAGGGGATCCTCCCCTGCTCTCTCCACTCCCCTTTTTCGAGCTCGTCGAAGTCGTGCCTACCGTCGAGCTCGATGGCCTCGAACCAAGCTTTGTCGACCTCTAGCACTTTTTGGCATGCCGATACTACCGCAGTGGTGACATCTTCAATGTGAACAGCGCCGCGCGCGAACCATGCGGCCCATTCGGCTTTGCTCTTGTACACCTGGGTATTCCACCACGGGATAAAAGCTCGCGGCCGTAACGCAAGGGTCTGCATTTCGTGCCGAACTGCGTATGCACGACACAGGTCTTCTCCGAGCGCTTTGGTCATCCCATACATCTCCGGCCATTCGTCGACACTCGTGCTGGAGATGAATATGAACTTTCGCTTCTTGTGCCGCGCACACGCCTCCAAAATGTTGAAGGTGCCGGTCATATTCACGTCCCAGAACTCCTCTTCACTCTTGGAGCGCGTGAACGCATGGTACCCATGCCATGCAGCGATGTGGACAATCACGTCTGAAGTCGAGACAAGATCTCGAACAAGCGACCTATCGAGGATGGATCCTACGACCGTATCGATTCCTTCACTATCCGAAGGGACGAGATCCAGGGAGGTCATTGAGGCTCCACCAGCCCGGAGATGAGGAGCAAGAGATCTCCCTAAATCACCACTTCCACCCGTGACTAGCACCTTCATTCCACGCATAACTTCCCCTTCGAGTATCCAACCTGGGAGGGCGAGAAGATCTCGTTCCTCGATCGTCGCACCCTCAACTACGAGCAGATGAAGCTACTATGAACGAAATGAACTTCGAAACACCCCGCAAAGGAGTCAGAACGTCACGTGCGTAGGGCTTTTACCTTCGATACCCTCGGGCGTTATGGTACAAACAGAGGTGATGGCTAGCGATTCCAGTCCTCTGTCGAGCACGTCGATGCGTCGCGCGCTCGTGCTGTACTTCAGTGGTTACCTCATCTCGATGACTGGGACCGCTATTACCCAGGTCGCAGATGGTTGGCTTGCATATCGAGTGACCTCATCCGAGTTCTTTCTCGGAGCTACGACGCTTCTCCTGCAGATTCCATACGTGCTGTTCGCATTCCTTGCGATCTCCCTGCTGAGGCAGGTACGCCTCAAGAGGTGCCTCCTGCTTACCTACTGCGCTTTCGGCCTATCGAGCATTGCTTTTGGAATCTACGTTCACAACAGCGCTGTCCCCTCGGCTATCATCATAGTGCTCTTTAGCTTGTCGCAGGGATTGTGTGCTGCAATCGAGGTTCCTGCGCGGCTCTCTATACTTCCGTGCATCGTGCCGAGAGAGCAGTTGGGCAAAGTTCTGGCGTGGACCTCTATTAATTGGAACTTCACCCGCCTCATCGGACCGGTATTGGCTGGATGGATAATTTTTTGGGGCGGGGAATCTTGGTGCTTCCTCATCGACGGCTTCTCCTACCTCTTCGTGGCCCTCCTGATTGTGTTCATGCCGATGAGGGATGTACGCAGTGGCTCGGACACCAGATCGATACGCGAAGCTTCGAGAGCGATTTGGCGCATCCCCGACTTTCGCCTGTGTGCACAAGCTATTGCGATATCATCCGCGATTACCGGAATATACATGACCTTCCTCCCTGTGTGGATCGAAGAGGTCCGTGAAACGTCGAAGCTTCTGGGCGAAGTCCGCGGCCTACTAGGGCTGGGGGGCGTGCTTTCGGCGATCGTATTGATTTATCGACGCGAGCCCCACGTCTTGCGAGCGCTCATTCCCTCTGCGGTGAAAATGCAGACCTTACTGACCCTCGTCTGTGCGATCATATCTTATACGACTCGGTACGCCTTGGAGGCTCAAGCTGTAATGGCATTCGGTATAGGGGCGCTGTGGACCATCGTTGGTGGCGGCGGCAATATCGTCGTCCAGCACGCCTTTGGAGAGCAGGATCGAGCCGCCGGCTCCTCGTTGTGGACTTTGGCATTTTATTCGCCGTATGCGGTTGTGCCCATCCTCTCTGCCTGGCTCTTTCACGCATTCGGATTCTCTGCTGCGATGGTGCTGGTCGGCCTCGTAGGATTCGCTCTCGCTTTTACGATGGCGCCACGGCGAAGTGTCAATCCGGTGCTGACCTCCGCTCTATGAGCCAATACCCGGGACCGTGAGAGCACTGTGTATTCAGATGGGCACGTTTGAAGATGCTACAGCCGAAGTAAGCTTAGCTCGGGTAGCACCTCCACCGATTTTGATATAGTCTTTTCGCTGCAACCTGTTCATTCGAAATGAAATTTAGATAGGCCACTATGTTCACGAATACAGCGACAATCGACGGGCTCGTTCGAGACATATTCGAAGAGCTTCAGCCGCCTGGGCTAGCATGCGCGATTACCGCTGAGGGAAAGATTCGTTACTTGGCTACTCACGGCGTCTGTAACTCGGAGCATAGTACTCCTCTGGGTGCCGACATCTCATTTCCTATCGGCTCCTTGACGAAGAGCTTTGCGGCCGCTGCCATCCTCATGCTGCGGGACGAGGGACGACTCAACCTGGCTCAAAGTCCGCGCAACTTCGTTCCAGAGCTTGGCAGTGACTGGGACGGCACCTCCCTCTTTCAGCTTCTCTCGATGCAGAGCGGACTCGGCGAGGACTTTGGTGGTTCATGGGCGGAACAGCACCTGCCGCTCTCGAATCCGGAGATCTCCCAACGCTTCGCCGTACCACTTATCCGCGCCGCTCTCCCCGGTACGCAGTACTTTTACTCGAATTTCGGATACATGGTGCTAGGAAGGGTAATTTCACGAGCATCAGGTCAAGATGCTCGCGCCTTCATCGCGCAACGATTGCTCGACCCCTTGGGCATGACCTCCACCTCGTGGTCAGTACCAGGAGCCAATGCGGCGTGCGGCTATCGAAGAGGCGAAAATCGATTCGAGAAGGAGAGCCTGCTCTCTGGATGCAATGACGGCGCTGTATTTGGAGGTCTGTGGAGCTCTTTACCCGATATGGCGCATTGGGTCGATTTCCTCGCCAGCGCTCACGGGTCAGATGGCGAAAGATACGAGCAGATTCTCAGTGGTACTTCGCGTCTAGAGATGCAAAGGGCAGTCGCTCTCCGTCCGATCGCACCTGTAGATGAGCCGAACAAGCCCCCTGTCTGCTTGGGATACGGTTTCGGTTTAGTAAACCAGCCGAGCCGTTTCGAATGGACGGTGGGGCATGGAGGTGCGGTACCAGGATTTGGCTGCCACATGCGCTGGTCGCCCAACACTGGAATCGGACTCGTTGCGTTCGCGAATCTTCGGTATGCCGATCTATCAGAGGGCTGCGAACGGATCCTTGCTGCTGCGACAGAGAAGGCACCATCGAGAGTAGCCCCAATCCACCCTAAGGTTGCAGCTCGCGCATCCGCCTTACTAGATCTCGTTAGCGAGTGGAACCTAGCTGTTGCAGAGGAACTTTTCGCCTTCAATTTCTTCGTCGACTATCCTCGCGAGGAAGTGGCAAAACAGTTCAAGGAACTGCGCGAAGAATTCGGGGGACAACTCGCAGATGCGCAGATCGTTCAACTCGGCGGCCTCAGCGCAAAAATAATGATCAGCGATAGCGCGATCATGACCTTCACGGTGTCCTCTTTTGAACCTGGCCACGTACAGGAGCTGATATTCTGAAGTAAGAAGTGGGCTATTTAATGTTTGGCTATCGCCCTCCACTGCTCAACCTTAAATCCGAGCAGCGCATAGTCTTTGGTCAGCACAAACGGTCGTTTGACGAGCATTCCGTCCTGAGACAACGCTGCGAGCGCATCATCCTCACTCATCGAAGCTAACTTTTCGGAAAAGCCCCCCTCACGGTAACTCTTGCCCGAAGTGTTGAAGAGTGGGCGAATACCACCCTGGCGGGCAATCATCTCTCGTAGCTCTTGCTTGGACGGAGGTCGTTGCGAGATATCGATCGCTTTGAAGGCCACCTCGTTCTCACGGAGAAACGCCAGAGCCTCTCGGCACGATGAGCACTTAGGGTAGTGGTACACAGTGATGATGTCGCTCATCCCTACCAGCGATCTCGTTAGGCGCTACTACTTTACCTGCCTGATAAACGGAGGCGCTGCCAGATAGCGCTCGCTACGGAGCTGCCCCACAAGACGATCGGCGTGTACGCGGTTCTGCTCGGGCCCGACAAGCACTCGGTAGTACTCCTCTCCCCGCACATTAGCGACCTCAACGATAACCGGGAAGCCCGACTTCTTGAGCTTCCGCGCAACCGACTCGGCATCTGAGAGGTTCTTCGGTGCCGCGACCTGCGCAAAGTAACCAGAAGGAACGACCCTCTTCACAAAGTCGGAATCAGACTTAGGCGGTGCAAGCTTCTCTTGAACAGCTGGCAAAGCTGGTGCTACCGGTTTGGGCTCCTCGGCAGGTTTGACCTTGGCAGCGGGCTTAGTCTCTAGCTTAGTGTCGAGAGGCCTAGTCTCCAGCTTCGTGTCGAGAGACTTAGTCTCGAGCTTAGTGTCGAGTTTGGTATCGGCTTTGGGTTCGTCCTTGGCCTCGCTCTTTGCCGGCACTACCTGAGCATCTGCCTCGCCCTTGGCTGCACGGTTACCATCCGCTCGCGCCTTGGCGAGACGCTCCTCGAGTATCGCACCTAAGGTCTTGTCAGAGTTTTCGGTGGCTCCATCAG
This sequence comes from Bdellovibrionota bacterium, assembly GCA_044351885.1. GTDB lineage: Bacteria > Bdellovibrionota_C > UBA2361 > UBA2361 > OMII01 > OMII01. The sequence goes on along the minus strand of JBILEW010000030.1, from coordinate 17,068 downwards.
ACTTGGCACCCAAGAAGCGCACAGTGGACTCCTCGCTGAGCGTTTCGGCGGTGTTGCCTTCCTCTGCAGCCTCGGGCGAACCGTAATCGAACAGGTCTACCTCTCCGTTGGAATTCCCCTCTCCCAGGACGCGTGGGGTGGTTCCCTCCTTTCGAGCGGCATCTCCAGAATTTATCTCCTTGGCCACCCTAACGGCGGCTGGCTCCTGCTCTTCACCCTTCTTGGCCTTAGGCTCTGCGGCCCCCTTGGAAGCCTCTTCCATCAGCGCTGGGGCGGTAAGCTTATCGTATATAGCAGATACGTTCTGAGAGGATCGCTCTGGCAGCTCTTCGTGAATAGCGAGCTTCGCAACCTCCACACCCGAGGCGGAACGTGCACTCTCGAAACCGACCGACTGGCCCGAAAAGAAGCCAACGAAGTACGAACCTACCAGCGCGCCAACGGCAAGGCCCAGCCATACAACGACCTGGGCCGCACCAAGGCGGATCTCCCAGCTCTTACTAGACCCACGACCGTTCGGCATAGAGCTTCTCCTTCTCTCGTCGGAAGAGGCTAGACGATACGCCCCATCCCTACGAGGCGTCTCTTCCGGGCCACGAGATTGAGCATTTCGGTTTTCTGCCAAATGTCCCCAATTCATCCTCGTCATTCCCCCTTCGTAGCAACAACCGATAGTATACTTGAAAGACCGAACTCCACACTAGCGACAATCTGACGGAGTTCGTCATTCGGCCCACCCTGCCCCAGGGCCTTTCGAGACGCTGGCGCGTTCAAGAACGCGTGAGCTAGCGCACAGAACTCGCACAGCACCTTCGACCACCCCGGGATCTCCCCCTCGCGCACCGCTCGAGCCGTCCACACCGGCAGGAACGTCGCTCGCATGACGAGAGTTCTCCATGCATCGGGAATGTTCTCGAGCACCGGAGAGGCTGCGTGGAGGGGGGCGCGCCCCACAATCCGGTCGAATCGCTCAATGAGCGCCTGCGCATTCCACAGCGGCGAGGCCCCTTCGTCGTAAAGGGCCACAGCGGGGTCGAAGTCACCCGAAGGTATCGGGGAGGCCGCATGGAAGATCCATCTGAGCCAGTGCGAGGTAGTTGAAAGTCGTGCAACTACCCTCTTCAAATACGGGAGCATAATGAGCTCCGGAAGCACACGGTCACGGGAGAGTAGCCACCCGTCGTTCGGCATGCGTATGGATATCCGCCCGGCTTCACGGTCCGCGTTCAGAGCAGCTAGCGCCCTCTTCGAGAGGCGATCGAAGTAATGGTGCGAGGTCCACACACACCTCGGCTCACTCACCCCATCGGCTTTTTCGCGCGCAACCAGATCGAGCCTGACCTCGCCCTCGTTGTGTAGCACCCGTTCCACCGCTCGCCGTACGAGCGACACAACACCATCGTAGTTCTCGACCAGCTCGAACGGCTCGGGCTCAAAGCCCATCCAGACGCGCTTTTCGAGAGCAACCGTCAAGAGTGCCTGCAGCCCGACATATCCGATGAGCCGCAAACGAGCGTACACCGGTGTGGTCGCATCCGGTATCAACCCCAAGATCTCCCTCGCCGCCCCCGTGTGCGGAGCTTCGACAGGACAAAGCTCGTCGAGGCTACGCGTCTCAGTTCGCAGGAGAGGATCCGGAACCCGAACCAGCACCAGGTAGCCCGCATCGACGCGCCACTCACCTCCCTGTGCCGGAACCAATTCGTTGAGGATCTCCTGCGCTATGGCCGCAGCGTTCCTGCGTGTCAGGCGCGCTATCTCTATCGCTGCGCTCGAACTCAATTCCCCCTTTTCAAGATCGAGCATAGGGAGAAAACCTGCCGCAGGGGAAAGCTGTAGCTCCGGAAAGAGTTTCGAGATCACCGTCGAAAGGGCCTGATTCAATACAGTCATGCTACCGATACTCCTAGTGCAGCGCGAAGAGACTCCCGCAATTCGGGCGTTCCGTGCAGCGCAAAGGCCGCCAGGAGCTCGCAGAGATCCTCATACTGCGCGCGCCCCTCAGCCACACTCATTGCGCGTGCAAGAAGGGTCTTCCTCTCTTGGGTGGCCTTGACGATTCCTGCGCGATCACTCTCCGAAGCAAGCCCCACCACGAAGAGCTTTGCAGCCTCTGAGAAAACATCTGATCCGACGTATGACCGAAACGTCACGAGTCGATCAATCCCCTGGACGAGCCGCGGCAGAGCTTCCGTCGCTACCACACGAAAGTGCGAAAAGAGCCCGCGAGTCACGAACGCAGCTAGCGTTTCCCGGGGAGACGCTTCGTCGAAGCAGGTCAGCACCTCGTTCCACACTCGACGCGGAGAGATCGTAGCCAGAGCGCCCCCCTCGACTGCGTTGCGGAAGGCGCGTGCCGTATCGTTATCCAACTCGAAGGAGAGCCGCACGCAGTAGCGCGCCGCGCGGAAGAGTCGCGTAGGATCATCCGTGAAGCTCTTCGGATGAAGGATCTTTATGGTGCGTGAAGTAAGCGCCGCATATCCCCCACAGGGATCGACGAGCTGCCCTAGCGCGACACCTTCAGCGACCGGATGACACAGGTGCTGCGCATACACGGCTAGGGGCAAAGCCATCGCGTTAATGGAGAAATCTCTGCGCCACAGGTCCCGCTCTATCGAGGCGGGAGCAACGGTCGGGAGAGCTCCGGGGCGTTCGTAGGTCTCGCTCCGAGCCGTAGCGACATCGACCTCGTCGAGCAACGGCGCTTGACCTGCGCTGCTCGAGAAGGGAGCCGAAAGCTTAGCCGTCAAGAAAGGGGCATGAACCTTGAGAGCGCCCGCGATCACCGCCGAGAGATCGCGCGCGAAGGCGATCCCGTCCCCTTCTACTACGAGATCGAGATCGTGATCTCCGACCGCACGTTTCATCAGGAGGTCGCGAACTATTCCTCCCACGACAAAAACCCGCTCGCCACGCTTCGTCCCTACTGCGAGCACGTTGTCGACGGCGACTCGGAGCGAGATCAATCCGTTCGGTGCACTGGTATCGCCGCGAGTATCGTTCACGATATCCTCTCCTCGACTACGACCGGCACAACGCGGGGGATCACGCTATCTCGTCATCGCCCATGATCTCTTGGTTGAAGATCGGGATCCCGACCGATTGCTGCTCGCGATACTTACCCTTGTCGTCGTAGCGCTCCGAGCTAGGAGTCTTGAGCTCGAAGAGCACGACACGCGCAATCTTCATACGGGGATAGAGCAGGATCGGGTTAGGGCCGTGATTGGCGAGCTCGAGCGTGACCGGTCGATCGCTGTGTCCGGGATAGACCATCATCGCTGTTTGCACAATCGTCAGCCCCACTCGTGCGAGGGTACTACGCCCCTCAATCATGAATCCCAAGGACGAGCCGACGGTGACGTTTTGAAAGGTGTGCCCGAGTAGGAACTCCCCTGGCTGCAATGCGTAGGGCTTCTCCATGGTGATGATCACCGAGTCGTAAGGTGGCGGCGCTGGTTTCGTCACATCCACCACGTGTCCGGCACGGGGAACCAGAAGCTCGGGACCGAGGTGCATCGTAATCCCTGAGGATCTGAGCCATTTCTCATTGAAGGGCGATATCGCAAGCTCCCCCTTGGCTACGACCTCTTTGATATCCTCATTCGACAACATCATATGACATCCCCCCTGACAACGTGGACCACTCTGTTGTAGCACAGTCTCAAAAGGCGGGTAACCCTACCAGCTGTATAGGCCCTCCGAACCTGGCGCCCCTTCAAAACAGCTCGTCGTGAGCTGCATGATAAATAATAATGCATGCATAATCAGCGCTTTAGGGAATACCCAATCCGCAGCCAGCCTCCCTCTAACCCGCCCGCACTCTACCTCTTTGGCGGCTTGCGGCCCAAAGCCCGAGAGGTATACACTCCCCGCGGTACGAGTCATAGGACGAGAGAGTTATGGGAAACAATAATTCGGGAACGAGCGCAGCAGAGGCCCGTGGGGCCGTACGATGGCTACTAGGTGCTGGCGGAATGGCCATCCTTCTCAGCCTGTTCCTGTTTTGGGCTGATGACAACGTCATGGGTGGGGCTCGTGACCGCGACGTTCAACACAACAAGCAGCTTGAGACACTCCGTTCCGCGCAGGCCTCCCTCGGCGGTGCGGCTAGCGACCCTCGCCAGCTCCTCCCACTCACGATCGAAGAGCAGAGCGGCGAGAGCCCTGAAAACACCGGAGCAGCCGGGCATTAAGCCTCGGCGAACCCAAGCTGTTTGAACGTAGCACGTGAGCTCTCTGACAACACCCTTTCGACGTGTCGTGGCGTTGGCAGTAGAGCTTTTTTGGCGCAGCGGCGAAGCTACACTGGCCTTCCTACCAGCTCATCCGCGGACGGCTGATACTCACGCAGACCAGATTACCGTTCGGATTAATTCGATTCGCGCGCTGTTACGGCGCTTCCCATTCTGGCTGCGCGGTCACCAACGGCTCGGGGAGGTATGTCTCGATGTAGACGATGTGGCAACTGCATATGCTGCAGCGCAGTGCCTGATAGCAGCTACCGGTGAGCACACCAAATTACGGGGGGAAGCATACCTCTTACTCGCTCGATCGTTCCTGCGACGCGGGGATTGGGGTACGAGCCTCAGATATCTCGAGTGCGCGGCCCCTCTTCTTCCCAAAGATCTACGAGTTTCCGAAGAACAAGCGGCTGCTCATATGGGTGGTGGAGAGCGCCCTCGCGCGTTGGCGTTACTGGAAGCTATCCCGACCGATCGACTCAGCCCTGCTGCCAAGGCCGCTCTCGAGTTTCTACGTCGAGCGTAGCTTAAGGCGTCGGGGTCGGACGAACACATTTACAATAATAATAGAGTCCTTTGTAATTACCTACGTAAGGCTCACATCCTCCCGAACACCTATTGATAGCCGGAGGACCAGCGATCGGTTTATTGTTACCATCAGTTTGACATACGCAGTAACCACCACACAGGTCCCCTGCGCCTCCACGTGGTTCGTTACACGTACAAATATACACTGGCTTACCGCTTACGATTTGTATCGACACAGACGGGGCCCAAGTAGAACCGCACTTATCCTCAAGAACGCTGCCATTCTGGTCTACCCTACAGTACTCGCTGTCATATTGAGGTCGCTGGATGGGCGCAGGAGTAGGTGTGGGGGTAGGTATGACACCTCCCGGAGGCTCCCCAGAGGGCGTATTCGTGGGGGCGGGCGTCAGATTAGAGCACAGTTTGCTACACGCGTTATCGTCGATACATGGGTCCCTCGGACAGAGAGCGCCATTTGGACACTCCCCTCCAGGACAATATCCATCAATTCCGAATCCCAGAAAAAAGACTGGGAAAAACCCGCCAAGACAGAGCACCAATGCTATCCTGAGAGACTTCATAGACGGAAGTTTGACTTACATTCGACTATCATGCGAGTGAACTGAGTCCACGACTCACTGGAGCAGGAGCCACCCGTGGATGAGACCCTACTTGATAGTGTAACTCACGAAAAGGATTTCGGTCACTAGAAATCACCACAAGCACGGGAATCCCCTTGGAAGCCTACGAACGCTTCAATCCAAGTGGGAATAAAACGGAGCCACACTAGGTAAGCCTGCCAGAGACTATCAGAAATTCACCGGAGATCGTCGTACCTTTGAAAGAGCACGAAAGATTAGACTCGTGTCTCCACAACTCGGGCCACACCTTTATTGGGCAGCCAAGACCCCTCCAGCGCTGGTCGCCAACTCCACGAGAGCCTGTGGGAATACACCCAGAAGAACGACCAAGGCGGCACATACTAACAGGGCTACTCGGGTGGGGAGGGACAGCTGAACACTCCTATCTGACACGGCAGTTTGAAACAGCGCCGCCGCAGGAACACGCAGGTAGTATGCACACGAGAGCGCAGAATTGAGCGCGGCTATAATAGCCAACCCGTAGAACTCGTTCGATAGGGTCACGGCAAAGAGGTACACCTTCCCTACCAAACCAGCCAGTCCCGGTGGCAATCCTGCGAGTGCAAGGAAGATCAAGGTCAAACACGTTGCCAAGAATGGGCTTTTTTTGCCGATGCCTCGTACATCATCGAGATCATCTGCGTCGGGACCGATGGCAGACAACACCATAAAGGCGCCTATGGTCATGGCGCTGTACGCGATCAAATAGTAGATCACGGCTGCGATGGCATCAGCACTGCCGTCGAACGCGACGAACCCCATCAGCATGTATCCGGCCTGAGCAACACTCGAGTAAGCGAGCATCCTCTTGACACTTCTCTGCTGGAGCGCCGCGAAATTGCCGACGGTCATCGCAAGCACCGCGATCGACCACAGCACGCCGGTGGACCACAACGTAGGAACCACGAACGACTGGATCGATATTCGCATCAGTGCTCCCAACGCGGCCACCTTGACGACGCAGCTCATGAACGTCGTAACCGAGGTTGGAGCACCCTGGTACACATCGGGGACCCAAAAATGAAAGGGCGCAAGGCCGAGCTTGAACGCCATCCCGATCACCATCATCACAAACGACATCATCAAGAGTGGGGAGTTCGATACGACGATACGCGGCTCCGACACTACCGCCAAAGTTCCGGTAGCCCCGTACCACAATGCGATACCGTACAGAAAGAACGCAGAGCTGAAAGAGCCCATCAAGAAATACTTGAGCGCGGACTCGCTCGAAGAGCGCTTCGAAATACGCGCCCCGCACAAACAGTAGAGGGCCAACGACGCGACCTCGAGGCCGATGAAGACAGTCAAAAGGTCGGAGGCAAGGATCATCAACAGTGCGCCACTCAGCGACGTGAGCATCAGGAAGTAATACTCGCTGCTCATCTCTATCTCTTCGCTTCGGAGAGAGGACGCAGAACCGACGATACTGACCAACGCCCCTGCACACGCCACGAGCGCTAATAGACGGGAGAACGGATTAACAACCAGACCGTGCGCCACCGTGGGAGCGCTATCGACTGCCCCGACGAACAGGTACAGCGCCGCGCCAACCAACATACAGGCGAAGACAGCCGTGAGCTTGGCACGCTCCAAAAACTTTCCGCCGAGCAGATACCCGAGGCTACCGAGTGAGAGTGTGAGGATCGGGGCAAAAGGTATCAGAGCGTTCATAGTGACCTACTATCGAGAGAAAGATCAGCCTTTGTGGTTGTATCTGTCGCTGCGACCACCGGAAGTCCTCCCCCTTCGCCGGGAGCGGTGTCGTCCAACGAACCTGATCCGAATGATTGCGCTGCCGACGCTACGGATCGCGAATCGAGTTGTGTGTGGAGAGCCCCTTCGATCAGCGACAGCACTCGCTGCGGAAACAACCCCAGGATGAATATCGAGAGCGCTAATGCCGTCGCCACGAGTACATCCGTACCGCGTAGGTCTCCGCGAGAGCCTTCTTCTGAACTCGGCCGTGAAGTACCGAACATGGTCTTGAGGTAAGCCGTGAGGGTATACACCGCTCCGAGCACTACACCGAGCAACGCCAGCAAGGTCCATTGCGGGAAGCTCGCCCAGCTGCCGAGAATGATCAGGAACTCACCGACGAAGCTGCTCGTCAGTGGCAAAGCGACCGATGCGATACTGAACACCATGAGGAAGAAGGCTACCCACGGTAGCTTCGTGGCAAGCCCGCCCAAGCTCTCGAAGTCTCGAGAGCCCTCGCGGTCGATAACCACGCCGAAGACGAGGAAGAGTGCTGCCGTGACCAATCCGTGGCTGACTGCTTGAAACACCGCGCCCGTCACCGCCATCTCGGATATGGAAGCGAGGCCGAGCACACAGAAGCCTAGGTGCGATATCGACGAATACGCCAGCAGAGATCTGATGTCCTTCTGCGCCATCGCCACCAGCGCGCCGTACACGATCCCCACCGCTCCAATCACCGCTAACGCCGGAGCTGCCTGCTGCATGAAGGTAGGAAAGAGCGGCCACATGAATCGCAAGATTGCATAGATGCCCACCTTACCGAGCAACGCCGCAGTAAAAGCTGCCACACCATGTGGTGCCTCCCGATACGTGTCAGGCACCCAGGAGTGCAGCGGTACCATAGGTATCTTCACCGCAAATGCGATCAAGAATGCCAAGGCGACCCACACCTCTTCCTGCTCCGTCAAAAGTTGCAGCGAGGAGAGTGTGGTGATCTCGAATGCGAAGGTTGTCTCTCCTGATCCGAGCAACGCACGGCCTGCCCATCCAAGATAGAGGATCGCCAACAGCATGAGTACGGAACCCACCACCGTATACAGCAGGAACTTCAGCGCTGCAGTAAACTTCCGCGCACCGCCCCACAACGCTATGCCTCCTATGACCGGCAAGAGCATCAGCTCGTAGAAAACGTAAAAGAGAACGAGGTCGGTCGCGAGGAAGGCACCAATCACCGAAGCTTCCCCGGCGAGCAGAAGCGCATACCAGGCCCTTCCCGACTCTTTTGGTCGCGCCGACCATGCGATCACGACCAGCGAGATTATCGCCGTGAGCAAAACGAATACGGCAGAGAGGCCGTCGAGCTTCAAGTGATACGTAATTCCGAAGGATGGTATCCAGTTACGCGCTTCTTCCATCGAGAGCGTCGCATTCGGCTCAACTAACGACCCTTTCACAAGCGCCAACGAGAGCGCCAGCACCAACGCTGATACCAGCACTGCCCACCACCGACACGCCTCGATGCCCCGTTCCTTCGGAAACCACGGCCCGAGACAGCCGATCGCTCCGAGAGCCGGAACCAGGATAAGGAGGCTCAGTGCGTACGAGTTGAAATCCATCCCTACCTCACCTGAACGAACACAACGAAGAGAATACTTACCGCAATCAACATACCGAGCAGGTAGGTCGAAACCTGTCCCGACGTCATGCGGCGGGTCAACTCACCAACTGCCCTACTTACGCTTCCGAGCGCACTCCCACTACCATCGACAATCGCCTGATCGACCGACCGGTATGCGATGGTGGAGATCCCTGATACGGGTTTGACGACCGCTCCGTTGAGAACCTCGTCCACATAGTATTTACCCGCAAAGAGCTTCTCGAGCGGCCATCCGGCCCGTCGCAAAACGTCTTTGATACCCGTGAAATACAGGAACAGTGCGAGCGCTGCCCCGATCCCTAGGATTCCGGGAAGCGACCCGAACACGTGACCAACCACCCCTTGTCCCTCGTGACCATGCACCGATACAGGGGGCAACGGGCCTTGGAGGTACTCTACGAGCGCCCCATCCAGGTACAACCCACCACCAATCGAGAGAAGCGCAAGCACAAGCACTGGAAGGCTCATGACCAGCGGTACCTCGTGGGGATGACCCTCCCCTCGGTAACTCCCGAGGAAGGTGAGGATGAACGAGCGTCCCATGTACACTGCGGTGCATACTGCAACCAAGGTAGCCAGCAATCCGATAGTGGGTGCAAACTCAAAGAGGAACGGATTATGAGTGGAAGCGATCGACTCGAGGATGGCGTGCTTGGAAAAGTACCCGGCAAAAGGCCAGATACCCGCTATCGCCACCGTAGCAACACCGTACGACAAACACGTAAGCGGCATCGAGCGCCACAAACCGCCCATGCGTCGCATATCCTGCTCGTGATGACACCCATGAATGACCGACCCAGCGGAGAGGAAGAGACACGCCTTGAAGAAGGCGTGCGTCACGACGTGGAATATCGCTACTCCGTACGCTCCGACACCGACCGCTAGAAACATGAAGCCCAACTGGCTTACGGTCGAATACGCGAGCACCTTTTTGATATCGTTCTGAGCAAGCGCCGTCGTCGCGGCAACGATAGCTGTAGCCAGCGCCACCCACAGGATGATAGCGGGAACTGCTGGATCCAACTCGACCACTCCGCTCATGCGCCCCATCAGGTACACACCAGCCGTGACCATCGTTGCGGCATGTATCAGCGCCGACACAGGCGTCGGACCAGCCATCGCATCTGGCAGCCAGGTGAAAAGTGGGATCTGAGCCGACTTACCGGTAGCAGCGAAGAAGAGCGCCAATCCAGCTAGGAATCCCAGATCTGCGGGGATGCGACCGAGCACTTCCGGCTTCCTAAGCTCGACGACATCGAGGGTTCCACACGCGGTGTACAGCACCGCCATGGCAACCAGAAAGCCTACATCGCCGATCCTGTTCATGACGAAGGCCTTGCGCCCTGCGCTTGCATACTCGGTATTGGTGAACCAGAACCCGATCAAGAGGTACGAGCACAACCCTACCCCTTCCCATCCGATGAATATAACCGGAAGCGACTTCCCGAGGACCAGAACGAGCATCGAGAAGATAAAGAGGTTGAGGTACGAGAAGAAACGTGCGCGCCCCTTGTCTTCTGCCATGTAGCCGATCGAGTAGAGATGAATCAGAAGCCCGATCCCTGTGACCACGAGACACATGACCGCTGAAAGTTTGTCGAAGAGTAGTTCGAGCGGCAGAGAAAGCTTCTCTGTCGAGATCCAAGAGCTCAGAGTCGCCGTAAAATCTCCCGACAGCTCGAGTGCTCCGAAAAGAGACACCGTAAGCGCGAAGGATACGGCTACTGCTGCCGACGCCAGTCCTCCTGCCACACGCGGCGCCACACGGCCGAGCACGAACGACACCACCGCACCCATCAGGGGGGCAACTACCATCAAACTGAGGCGACTATCTCCCGTTACCATGCTCCCCTATTCCCTTACCATTTCAGCTCAGCGGCATCCGAGGTCTCGACCGACGCCACGTTACGAAATACCGCGATAATGATCGCCAACCCTACCGCTGCTTCCGCTGCAGCGATCACCATGACGAAGAACACCGCAATCTGACCGTCCAGATTCCCAAGCAATTTACTGAAGGTCACGAAGCTAAGGTTCACGGCATTGAGCATCATCTCGATACACATGAACACCACGATGGCGTTACGTCGAATACACACACCGATAGCCCCGATGACGAACAGGAGCAGCGAGAGCCCCAGATATCCTACGAGCGAACTCATCTCTCCTACTTCGCCTCCCCGAAACTATCACGCGGCGCAAGCCGTACATTTTTGCGTTTCGCGAGCATCACCGCTCCGACTATTCCGATCAAAAGCACCAATGACGACAACTCGAACTGCACCACATACCGACCGAAGAGCTGCTCGCCGATAGAGGCAACGTCCCCAATAGTTCGTGCAGCGTTATCTCGTAGAGCTATCGCGGGCACATTCTCGAAGTGACTCATAATCGGCTTCAAGCCGGTCACGAGGATCACGACACCTCCAGTGAGAGCCAACCCCGCCCGTATCAAGCCCAGCTTTGGACCTCCCTCGGCCTTGAGATTGAGGAGCATCAACACGAAGAGCACGAGAACCATGATCGCGCCTGCGTACACGACCACCTGCGAAACAGCGAGGAAGTGGGCGTCGAGCAACGCATACAACCCCGCCATAGTCATCAGATTGGCCACCAGCGAGAAGGCGCTATAGAGAGGATTACGAAAGCCTATCACACCGATGCCGGACGCAACGGCGCACAGAGCGAGAACGAAACCCATAAAGGTCATAGAACCACCTTGAGTACGGCAGTGCCGATAAGATTGAGTAAGCTTAGGGGAAGCAACATCTTCCACCCGAGGTTCATCAGGTGATCGTAGCGGAAGCGTGGAAGTGTCCAGCGGATCACGATCTGCAACACGCAGAAGAACACTACCTTGGTCATGAGCACGACGTGCCCCACGAGCGCCGCCCACCACACACCCTCTGGAAGGGTTACCCACGGTATGTGCCATCCTCCAAAGAAGAGCAGTGCAAGCAATAACGCAAAGAGTGCGATCTCGGCGAACTCACCCAGCCAGAACAGGAGGAACTTCATGCCGGAGTACTCGGTAAAATATCCTGCCGCGAGTTCCGATTCCGCTTCGGGGAGATCGAACGGTCCACGCTTGGTCTCGGCCATTCCCGCCAGGAGCAGGATCACGAAACCAACTGGCTGCATCACTATGCCCCACTGCGGCACAACACCCCACAAGAGCTCCCCTTGCTTCTGAACGATCGTGTAAACATCTAAAGAACCGAACACGATGATCAGCGCCACAAACACCAACCCCATCGGGAGCTCGTAGGAGATCATCTGCGCCGCAGCGCGCAGCGACCCTAACAGCGAAAACTTGTTGTTGCCGGTCCAGCCCGCAATCGCTACGCCGTAGACCGCCACTGATCCCATCGCCAAGACGAAAAGCAGCCCTGCATCGATACGCGCGACCTGTGCCTGGATGTGATATCCGAAGATGGTGAAGTCAGGAGCAAAGGGAAGAACCCCGAACGCCAGCATGATCGGCAAGACCGCGATAATTGGCGCGACCGCATGCAGGAACTTCGATGTCCCCTCGGGGATGAAGTCCTCTTTGGCCAACCCTTTCAGAGAATCACACACCAAGGTGTTAATGACCCCCAGCCACCCCATCATACGAACTGCCGGAAGGAAGGGTTTGACGAACCACTTGTCCGACTCGACGAACGCACCTGCCCGGTTCGCGCCGACGCGATCCTGAATCAGAGCCGAGCCTTTGCGTTCGAGCCACGTACACAACGACGCGAGCACGAGCGCAAGATTCATGACCAGGAACACTTTGACGATCAGAACGAAGAGTCCAAACATAAAGCACTACGCCGCAGAATGCGCCCCCTCGGTAGCTGAAGAAGTTGTAGTCGAACCACCCGAGTTCGGGGTCAGCGGAACTTGAACCCCACCACCCTTGATGGTCGCAATCGAAAGACCGAGCGAGGCCATCACCGGATCCGCGGAGAGATACCATCTGGTCACATCGCGATCGTTCATCTGCAGCGGCATTCCCGGAAGGAGCTTGAACCCGCACACCTCAGCCAGCACGGCCAGGAAGCGCCACTCGGGCACGCTCCCGTCGGGAAAATCCACCACCTGCTGCGTGTACTGCATACGATTCTTCCGGTTAATCAGCAGGCCGGACTTCTCAAGGATGCTTCGGCCAGGCACGACATGTTTGAGCACCTTCGAGAGCGGCGTATCGGCCTCCGTCAAAACTCCCACCGACACACGCGCCGCCGAGAGTCCTTCGAGCAACGCGTTGTCGAGGTCCTCGGGCGAGATCGCACGATCGCCCAACACCAAGAGGTTCTCTATCTCCTTGCGACGAATCTTCGCCAAGATATCGGTGTAATCCGCTTCAGGATTCTCGCCCACCAAACCCACCAACTGGGCCGCACGGAAGTTGCTGGCCTGATCTGGACTCATGAGGATCTCTTGAACCGGCGTGAGCGAGCGTCCCTTATAGGCGACCACGGCCCGACCGAGCGAAGACGAGCGCAGGAAGATCTGCTTGAGGAGGTAATACTCCTCGGCCAAAAGTTCGGGAGCCATCAACACCGTGAGCGTTCGAGTCGTTCCCTTGAGGGTCTGAGCTACGTCAGCGAGCTGCACCAGCTCTTGCACTCCTCCGGCACCATTGGAGTAGCACTCGGTGACACGCTTCTCGGGGAGGAATCTGTCGAATCCGTAACGCCCCTCGTCGCACAACCACTCTTTGTTCACATCGTCGTTGCGACGGGCCTTCACGTGCACGATCTGGCCGTCGCGTTGAGCGACCTTGACGTTACAGCCGGTGGAGCATCCTGGGCAGATGGCGTCCGTTTGCTTCGTAAACCAGATGCGGGTGTTGAAACGCCACTTACGATGCGTGAGTGCGCCGACAGGACAGAGGTCGACGACTGAACCGGAGAGCGGGTTGTCGAGTTCTTTGCCTGGACTCACAGCGATTACAGATTGATCTCCACGATTGAGCATCCCCAACTCAGAGGTCTTCGTGACCTCGTCACAGAAGCGGATACAACGCGTACACATGATGCACCGTTCGCCGTCCAACATGACCGTAGGACCGAGCGGAACTGCTTTGGCCTTGTGAACCTTCTCCTCGAGGAAGCGACTCGGTCGCGCGTTGTACTCAAAGTGGTAGTCCTGAAGCTTGCAGTGACCAGCCTGGTCACACACCGTGCAGTCCAGTGGATGGTTGATCAGAATGAATTCGAGTGTGCCTGCCTGCGCGTCTGCGACCTCTTTACTGGTCTGGTGCGTGGACACCTCCATCCCTTCCGTGGCGCCTGTGTTACACGCGATGTTGAGCTTAGGCTGCCCCTTCACCGATATCTGACACATACGGCAATTGCCGGCGACCGAGAGGTGCGGGTGATAGCAGTAGTGCGGAATATCTATTCCCGCGCGCTTAGCGGCTTCGATGATGTTGGTTCCCTTGGGAACCTGCATCTGCTTCCCGTCGATGGTGATGTTCACCATTTCGGGCTGTTGCTGAGCATTTCCGTTAGACATCGCTCACTCTTCGTTTACAAATCATCACACAATTTCAGACCGCGGATGCCCCGCGAGCCCGGCACCCAGACTGTCGCGAACTGTCGAGAGTTTCAGATCGGGTTGCTCCTTCTCGATACGTACCAAGAGCGCTTCGAGCCTCTCTTCGCTAAGGTTCTCGAAGAATGCGTCGTTGATCTGACACATCGGCGCGGTGCCGCACGACCCGAGACACTCCACCTCGTCGAAGCTCCACATGCCATCCTTGGTAACCTCTCCCGGCTTGATGCCGAGCCGCTTGTGAACAAACTCCGATACCTTTCTGGCACCGCGTAACGCACACGGCAACGTGCGACACACCTGTACGTGGTATTTACCGACCGGCTTCTTGTAGTACATCGTGTAGAAGGTCGCGACCTCCCAAACCTGCACGGGCGGCATCTTCAAACGAGCGGCCACCCACTCGACGGCCTGCTGCGAAATGTGCCCCAACTCCTCTTGCGCGATGTACAGGAGAGGCATCACAGCCGAACGAATCTGCGGATACTCAGCGAGGATCTCCTGTGCACGCTTCTCTGCCGCCTCGGAGAGCTTCACCGGCTCCTTGACGGGCTGAATGCCCCTCGTGTTGATGTGAAATACCTGTGCGCTATCGGTCACACTCACCACCTATCATGTTAATCATGCCGAACGTCGGGATCAGATCGGAGACGTTTGCACCGAGCAACATCTTCCTCATCGAACCCATGTGAATAAAACTCGGGGCGCGTACGTGTGCGCGATACGGACGGCCACTGCCGTCGGAAACAACATAGAATCCGAGCTCTCCGTTACCTCCCTCTACCGCATGGTACACCGAACCCTTCGGGGGCTTCACACCGTACATCACCAACTCGAAGTGGTTGATCATGCCGTCGATCGAGTTGTACACCTCGTCTTTCGGAACCAGGGCAACGTGCGGATCGTCGACGATGATCGGTCCGTCAGGAAGACGCGTTATCGCTTGTTCACAGATCCGCAGCGACTGCTCCATCTCGTGAAAGCGCACCAAGAAACGATCGTAATTGTCACCCTTGGTTCCCAGCGGAACCTCGAACTCGAAGTCTTCGTAGCTCGAATACGGGAACGCCTTGCGCACGTCGTAGTTGACACCCGATCCGCGCAACATCGGCCCCGTCAGGCTGTAGCCGATCGCCTCCTCCGGAGTGAGCACGGCGATATCGCACATGCGTTCGATGAAGATGCGGTTCCGCGTCAACAAGCGGTCGCAATTGACGAGGTGTTCACGAACCCCTTTGAAGGCCACCTTCATCTTTTCGGCAAAGCCTGGGGTGAGATCGTCTTTGATCCCGCCGACTCGGCCGAACGAAACCGTCAAGCGCGCACCGGTCACCTCCTCGATCAGATCCCACAATAGCTCGCGAGCCTCCATCATGTAGAGCATCACCGTGAAGGCACCGAGCTCCATCGCCGAGGCCCCGAGGCAGGTGAGATGGTCGCTCACGCGCGAGATCTCGGAGAGGATCACGCGAATGTATTGCGCACGCTTGGGAGCTTCTATCTGCAGAAGCTTCTCGATGGTCAAACACCATCCGAAATTATTGATCACCGGGGAAACGTAGTTGAGGCGATCGGTGTACGGCATCACCTGATTGTAGTCCACCGTTTCGCACATCTTCTCGAAGCCGCGGTGGAGGTAGCCTACGTCAACATCCGCATCGACGATCTTCTCGCCCAACAGCTCAGTCACGATGCGAATCGTACCGTGCGTTGCAGGGTGCGCCGGTCCCATGTTGACCACCATCGTTTCCGAATGGAGATCGTCTCCGACCTCTCTGGGTCGCATGGTGGTCGTAATACCACCGACTCCTACGTCAACCTCTAACAGCCTTCCTTCCGCCATACCTGCATTTCCATGCGACGCTTCCCGCCGCTCTACGGTTTAGCCCTTGTGTGCCTGCTGCTCTTCACTCGATTTACGCGAACGTATCGTCACGAGGTCAGGGCGCCGCATATTCCTCGCAGTGTTCTCCACCTCGGGACTCCTCAGCGGGATACGCGGTTGCTTACCCTGAACTGGGTAATCCTTCCTGAGCGGATGTCCGACGAACTCGTCGTACATCAGAATTCTCCTCAAGTCTGGGTGACCGTTGAAGCGAATACCGAACATGTCCCACACTTCGCGCTCCAAGAAGTTCGCCCCGTTCCAGAGCGGAACCGCTGAATCGACCTGAGGCGCATCTTCGCTGACGGGCACCTTGATCGTCAGCCGCGAGTTGGTCGAGAGGCTCAGAAGCTGATAGACGAGCTCGAAGCGAACCTCTTTCGAATCCATCCAATCAACGGCGGTAATATCTACGAGGAGATTGAAGGCGAGCGTCGGATCCTCCTGACAACGACGGAGAAAGGTGCCGAGATGCTCAGGATTGACCTGAACCACCAGATCTCCGAGCTCGACCGCGCTGCTGCTCATGAGGCTTCCGCAGCTCTGCGCGAGAGCGCTCTGCAGCTCCTCAACTGACCGATTTCTTTCAACCATACCGCCAGTTTGTATCCTATGGGCACGTAAGTAGCAACGGCACAAAGGCTTCCTGGTACAGCCGTCTGTAAGATATTTCCTGGTTGAATCTGATTCCCTCTCCAGCCCCTGAGATTTGCGTAATCCGGTCAAGAAACGTATACTCCGAGTCTCGCATCAACCCTTATTTCATTCCTTAGTTAGGGAGTTTCTCATGGAAGCAACAGGCACTACGAAGAAGAAGCGTCTAAGCCCTTCATCGATGAGCCAGATCCACATCCTAAACGCCCTGTCACCT
>JBILEW010000165.1:0-4253 GCA_044351885.1 Bdellovibrionota bacterium | reverse complement strand
CTGACCTCTTAGGGTATCCCGCGCGGGAATTTGGGGGTGGGGCCCATCTTATAGGCCCCGCCCGCCGATACCGATCCCCCTATACCCTGCGCAGGGCACATAAAAGTTCACAAAGTGCGACCTCAAACATAACGAAAGGTGGCGTCGTAATCGACCGTATGTGTTTACCGAGCATGGAGAGCTGAAGCGGCGCCTCCAAGGCATCGAGAAACGCCTCGCGTAGGGTTTCGCTCAACATCAGCAGGAACTGCAAGAGATTCAAGTTCTAATCGCACAACTTGAGAAGCCGATCGAACAGAAGAAGAGGAGGGTCGGCTTCGAGGGGATAGCGTGGCTATCAGCGCCCACTCCGAGTGGTGCGCTGGATATTTTTGTTATCTGAGCTATTCAGATCATCCTGCAATTTCCCCGAGAGAAGGACCTTCATCAGCGATTGATAGGGAACATCCTTTTTGTTGGCCAGGGTTTTTATCGCAGACAGAAGGGACTCCGGTAAGCGCAGGGAGATGGTTTTCGTTGAGGGCTTGAGCTCTGGAAATACTCCAATCTTGCCCTGTGACCAATCTATGTAATCCGCCGAGTCGTGCTTCTGCCAGAACTTCTGTTCATCGGCTTCCGATGTAAAGGTGGGTATCGACTTATGCGCCATACATTATTCGCTCCTTCCTACTCATGTCTCTTGTCGATATGACGTGGACCTTCCGCCACCGAGCTGTCAAGACGACTACATAATTCAACGTCCGCAAGGAACGTTTCACGCCCCTGCCAGGTTGAGCAAGTCAAAGAGCTCCGGGAAGGAAGTGTAGCCAAATTCAACATTTAAGTGCCCACCAGACGGAATAATCCGGTTCTTTACGCCCAGATTGGCGGCTAGCTGTTCCCCTTGCAGAGCAGGAACATACGGGTCTCCCTCGCCAGAGAGGCACACCACACTTCCTGCATTCCTGTGTATCGTGATCCAATCGTAAGAACTTTCGATGAAGCTCGAATTTAGTCATTCCTGTGTAGCGACGGCTGTGGTTGACGTTCCACCAGTGTGCGAAGTGCAGGTAGAGATCTCCACGAACGAGGTCAATACGAACCCGAGTGCGCTCGTAGTTTCCGGACAATGTGCGCCAGGGACGAATCGCAGTGATCTCGTCGCTATCGAGACCAGCGGCCATGAGACGCTCTCGGTTGATATCGCCCCTGCTCTCAGGAGTGCTTGCGAGGCTCTCTTGATAGAGGTGCGCTCAAATGGGGACGAGGCCCGCGCGATCCAGTTTGAACTGGAGAAGTAATCGCTGAAGCGAGTTTCGGCCACGCTATTCACGAGCTGTAAGAAAGCTCAATTTTGCGATGCGGCTCAGGACGATTTCGGGGGTAGTGATAGCCTACCCTCTCTTGAAAATAAACGTCAGAAATTCCGCTACTTCATCCGCGGCGCATAGCGGGTCTTTCCACCTCATCAGCGCGGAATCAATCGAACCTCGTCCCACAGGATGTGCAACTGCGATCCTCTGCTCAAGGTGCCAGCCCAGCTTCTCAGCGTGAGAGATCAACTCCTCGGAGCGGTCTATCATGAGCTCGGGGTCGTTGCGCAAGCGACTTCCGCCGCTCGCAATAACATACTCGAGGCCAGGAAACTTTTGAGTAACGTCACCGATCAACGACTCGCGGAATGTCCCCTTGGTACGGTCGTACCCTAAGCTGGCTCTACTGCCCCGTCGAGGGTTGTCCGTGCAGAGCTGGCCATGCTCGTCATCATAGAATCCCATTCCGTAATCCGGAAAGTTGAATATCGCAACGCCGCCGGCAAGCTCTCGAACTGGAACGGACCCCAGTGTCGAACGGATAACTTCAACACTCGACTCTGCCCGATTGAGCGCCAGATTTATCGATATTCTATCCTCGTATTCGAAGGTCTCTGGCGATACCCAAGAGAACTGTTCCTTGACGAGCAGCGACACAGAGGCTCGATCGTTCTCAATAGCCAGCGCGCTTGCAGCGCCCTCTCTGAGGGCAACTACTGCTAGTAACCCATTCCGAGAACCCACATCGACAACCGTACGTCCGGCTAGGAGCGAGCCGAGCTCTTGAACAGCGACCATGCACCCCACCGTATTCGGAAAATAATAGTTGGACGCGTCTAGAGACGTATTCAAGTGTAGCGATGGATGCCGATTGTCACACAGAAAAACCAATTCGTTTGAGCGCTGAACCATCTCCGAAAAGGTCAGATCTGTGCTCAGTAAATCCATCGCATGCGGATGATAAAAACCGAGATCTGGGTGCACGACTACGTATCTCCCCACACGGAAATATGGATGACTCTCATGCCAATCCCCGCTTGTGGTAAGGGTTACTGGATAGCTGTGTACGCCGATCTCTACCTTTGTATTGTATTTCGCGCCGTACTTGCCATGGATCCCTGGTGTTGCCTCGAGAATGTGCTCCAATTGACTCGCCCTCGAGAGATACAGAGTGCACAACGCCTGCTCAGAGGGAGTTCCCGGCGAGTAACCGACCTCTTCGCCGCTGGTATGGACTCGGGGACTTTTCGGAGTAAACATGAGGCTATGAGCGAAACTGGATAAATCCCTCTCACTATACAAGAAGGGTTGGCCTAACATAGCCCCGCACGTGACCCGATCGCGTTATTCAAGTGTTCGAGTCGGATTAGCTTAGCTCTTGCGTCGCCTACGTCCAAAACGAACCGTTGGGGTCTAGGTGGATAAGATATCTGTCCGGGATACACCATGATCCATTGTCCTGTGTATTCGGAAGCTGCGCACCATTCGAGGAATCAGATGGCGTAAGGTTGGTACGGCTAAGGTAAGCTTATACTAGCTAACCGAGAATAGGTGCTCAGTTAGGTTCAACGCAGAGCAGGTTTCGGCGACTTTGCTGTCGCTCGCGTCCAATAGGAGCTACCTGCAGGTAGGCTCTAGGAAGGAGAAAAAAGTCGCCGACGCGTGGCTCTGCAGTGCTTCCCTAACAAGCCTTTTTGCCGTTGCTCAACTCTAGGGCTTAATGGGACTCTTGAGAATGGCATACAGGTGAATCAACAACACCTAGCTGCGCTGACGTATCTACGCAGCCAGGGGCACCTGTAGTTGCGCTGTCTTTGTCTAAGGCAAGTTGGTTTTGAACGAATGTCGATTCTAAACAGAGAAATATCCCCACATGATGACATGTTTCAGGGTTCTTCCGAGCACTACTTCTGGGTAGGAGAGTCGGCTTTACAGTGCATATCTGAGGGCTTGTCTGTTGCTAACATGGACATTCGCCATGTGAGGAAGATACTGGATCTGCCTTGCGGCCACGGGAGGGTGCTAAGACACTTATGTAACGCCTTCCCTGATGCTGAAATAACAGCATGCGACCTCGATCAAGAGAGGGTGGATTTCTGTACGAAGACCTTCGAAGCTAAGCCAGTTTACTCTAACGTCGATGTTTCGAAGATCTCCTTTGACGACACATTTGATCTGATTTGGGTCGGTTCCTTGCTTACCCACATAGATCATCATAGCCGTAAAAAGTTCTGGAGCTTTTTTTCGAACATTCTGAGCCCTGGTGGTCTAGTCGTTGTTACGCTACATGGAGCGGAGGTTAGCCGAAAATTAACGAGAGGCGAGTTCTCGTATGGTTTGGATGAAGCTCAACAGAAGCGTTTGTTAGAGCAATACCAAACTGACCAAAGCGGCTATGTTGATTACCACCATTCCCCAGGATATGGCATAACTATCGCTACTCCAGAGATCTACGGAAAAGAGATTGGCGAAATACCCGATCTTAAACTGTGCCTATACAAGGAGAGCGCTTGGGATAACCATCACGACGTGGCGTATTGTGTCAAACAAGAGCGCCTCGTGTAGTAGGGGTCGATAGCCCTATGTCTGAGCATCATTCGCCCCCAAAGGTGACTACTATCCGAGAGTTGGAAATCAACCTCCGAGACCTGGGAGCAGTGGAAGGGAACGTTCTGATGGTCCATGCTTCGTTACGGAGCCTTGGACCAATCGAGAATCGCGGGAGCGGATTAATCACGGCGCTGTTGAATGTGGTCGGCTCTAGTGGGACCAAGGATAGTAAGATCAATTCACTTTTTGCAAGTAGTTGATCCGCGGTAGTTGCTCTGATCACGGCGACCAGAAACCTCCGGAAAGCGATTATGCGAGGGTCGAGATTGTTAGTCTCCAGCTCCGCGTCAGGGTTTCAAGGGGTCAAGCAGAGTTTGGAAGGGTGAGCTAAGTTGTCAAAAACGGCACTTT
>JBILEW010000097.1:0-14365 GCA_044351885.1 Bdellovibrionota bacterium | reverse complement strand
GGATGAGCACTCGATCAAGGACATCATGAAGGCTCAAGGAATACCTGACTTCCAGGCTCCTCCTCCAATTCCAAGACTCATCGACGCTGCAGAGGCTATGGTTCGACAGGCTCACCACACAGTCGATGAAATACCCTCCTATGACTCCTTTGAGCCAGCCCCTGATGACTTCTAAACTCCGCTTTCTCACTGACGGAACGGGGATCGTGTACGTGAATTGCTTTTTTTCGCCGCTTAGAGGCCCGAATTCTCTACTACATGGACCGCTGAAACCCAGCCCGCAAGGTACAGACCTCGCATTTCCGGGCTAATCTTATCAATCCTGGCTGCACCATCATCGGGCCGCCACCATACTTCACCACTCCTCAACTACTTACAGAAAAGCGATCGTTTTTCCTACTCGTCAACACACACTGCAGCAGTATTTTGAAGAACGTCTGTAAATTTCACCTACGATGAAACCGCAAATGGACTGTAGTTCGTCGAAGCGGGATCATCCATGTGATCGACCCCTTCCCTTTCTTTGAGCCAATTTGCAAGCCTCGTGCTGAGCGGAGTGGCCGCTGCTTCGTATATGACCTTCAGAATGTAGATTGACCCGGTCGTGTAGAAGAGATCGCTGAGCGACATGACGCCGGCAAACGCTATAAGTATGAACACGATCGAATCGACCCCTTCTCCGACTATCGTCGACGCGATGAATCGCCAGCCCTGCTTTGCTCCACGCGCCCCCGCATCACGATACTTCATCCGCGAAAGCACGATGCTATTTGCAAATTCGCCGCAGAGGTACGCAACTACGCTAGCCACCGCTAGGCGCGGAGAGATGCTCAGAATGACATCATATGCATCCTGATGCGCCCAAAAGGCAGCGCTCGGAAGAAGCCCAACGAGCCAATAGAACAAACCACCGAAAAGCTGGCACCCGACGCCCATCCAGATGACGACTCGGGTCTTGGCGTACCCATAGACCTCCGTGAGTATGTCATTGAAGATGAATGCTATCGGAAAGAGGAGCGTCCCGCCTGTCATCACGAATGGGCCGAGCGAGACAAACTTCGCATTCGTCACGTTCGTGATGAGGAGCGCAGCTACGAAACAGCCTGCGACGACGGGAAGGTACCGACTATTTTCAGCTTTGCTCATCATCATAGTAACGTTTTAGGCAGCTACCACTAAGGCGCAGCAAACCTACCCGTAGCAAGAAAGTGGATACTGCCCTGATTTCCTAGTCTTTCACAGGGAGACAATCGCCATCAATGCCCCAAAAACGACCACGGGCACGACAGCGCTGAGTAGCCCTCCGAAGATCGCGACGAGGCATACGAGCGTAGCTCCTGCCAGCACCAGACGGAGTTGCGAGGATCTTCGGGTAAGAGCACGAAAGTCAGAGATCATCACGGGTAGGCCGCGCAGCGATGACGTGAGCGCTACCAGAGTTGCCTTCGGAAGCTCGAAGCGCTCGCCACTGAACCGAGCTACTTCCAGAGCGTGCGAGCGGCCAACAACCTCGGATTCCTTTCCTCTCACGAGCAGCGTTTCAGGGGTAATCTCTCCTTGCGTACCACTCGAGGCAACGCTCGTGACACCTTCTGGCCACGCGCTCACGACCGATTCACCGATTAGGTCTACCTGACCGAAACGAAGCCAGAAGCGCGCGATTACATCGTTGTCGATCGCTACCAGTAGAACGCCTTCACCAGGAGCGGTTGTGACGATGTCTGAGGGCTGCAACATTATCCCTCGCTCGACTATGAAATCCTCCGTGCCGATCGACATCTCGACCCCCTTCACGGAACCGCATGTCCCACGCCCCTCATACTCGCGAAGATCGAGCACACGTTCGGATATTACTCGTCCCAGAGCTCTCTGACAGTAATCACCTGCGGCCGCCAGCGCCACGTCGTCAGCGCGACCGAGCAGGGAGATCACGCATCCACACAACGCCTCTCTCCCAATCCTATCGTCGAGGATCTCCAATTCACGCACCTGACACTCCGAGGCGAGGTCGATCCGCGACGGATCGACTACTACCTTGGAGATAGCGGAAAGTTCGGCAAAGGTCGAAGGAAGGGTCGAAACGAAGCCCAGTCGAGCCCAGGAACGAATGAGTCTGCACGCTGCGCTGTGTACAACGTCTACAAGGTACCCAACGCAACCCAGGAATAGGGTCAGACCACCAGCTAAAAGAACGTCCGTTGCATATCCACTTCGCTTGTCCCACGAAATAGCCGCTGCAACCGCTAGAAAAGCCACACACAGGGCGAAGTTCCGCACCCAATCGTGATAATCGACCATCGCTGTGCGCTCACCCTCTTCCACACACGGAGCGACTAGCCCTTCCACCTTCG
Organism: Bdellovibrionota bacterium; assembly: GCA_044351885.1. Classification (GTDB taxonomy): domain Bacteria; phylum Bdellovibrionota_C; class UBA2361; order UBA2361; family OMII01; genus OMII01. The sequence goes on along the minus strand of JBILEW010000097.1, from coordinate 12,014 downwards.
CCAAGACGGAATCCTTGGTAGCAGACAGCGCGATAGTCTGTGCAGTGCCCGAGAGTACCAACGAACCCGCAAGTACGATCTCAGCTTCGTCCCTTATGCGAAATCGCGGCAATGGGGAGAGGTAACGCTCGAGCACGGCACAGCTACCAGACTCGATCCGAAGATCTGTGGGGACCACCATCCCCTCAGAGAGAGCGAGAGCTTGTCCTACCTCGACGATAGGAAGCGGCTGTTGCGACGCAGGGAACAACAGCGCCGCATTACGACCAACGCGCGCTGACGACCTTATGGCGAGCCCGCGCAGCAGGAGGAGCATTCCGCACACGAGTGGAGGCTGCGCCACGAGCCACGCCGAGATCACCTCCCCCTGACTGAGAAGAGCCGCCCCGAAGGCAAGACACACCAGCACAACGCCAGCAACTGGGAAGAGCGAAAGACTCGAGGAGATCGATGGACGGCTTCGAACCAGAGAGGAACCCTCGATGCACGCAAACACCAACGAGATGGCGGCGAGCACGCTACCGAGACCAATCAGCACCGACTCGTTCCTTAGGGCGAGCCCAAGCGGGACAGCGCCAGCACCGATTACAAGCAATGTTGCTCCGGCTACTACCCGAGGCCCCCATCCTGCGTCATCAGTACTCTTTCGTTCAGGAGAATCTTGCTTACTCCGTACGGGGGCGGACTCCGAGGAGCCTGCGACCTCAGCTTGAGTCACCCGAGCCTCCGTTGCGTGATTGCTAGGTAAGCTAGTAGCGGCCGAATCGCTCTCCGGAACACTCATTGACCACCCTTACGAAAAGGAGTTAGCCCCTTACTTACTGCCCGTCTCTTCGACCTGAGCAGCAGCCTGATACTTCTTCTTCAGCTTCGAGAGCTTCTTGTCCTCGAAGAGGACGTGCTTACGGGCGACAGGGTCGTACTTACGTACTTTGAGCTTATTCTCGCCCTTACCCTTCTTCTTGTTCTTGCGATTTGTGTAAAAGAACCCTGTTCCCTCAGCAGAAACGAGGAAGAAGGTCTCTTTAGCGGCTTTAGCCATATGAAATCCTCACTACTACCACCAGCTCCATACGGACCCGGCCTAGGTCCACCCTCCAGGGTGAGCACACCCTGCGGACCCATCTTTCGTACGAAGCTAGCGTTTTAGCCCAAATCCGCAAACCTTTCAACCACATTGGCGGCCAAGGTAAGATATTGAAGCGACGCCACTATCCAAGCCAACGCCGCCCCATCACCCTGCTAGTCCCACCACCACACTAATCGAATTACCGCCGAATCCCGCGGTATTGACCAAGACTGCCCGACATCCCTGAACACGGGCTGTGTTGCCCCTTGCGCCATAGGGGAGCCCTTTCCACTCCCCCCCTTCGAGGAGATATCGAGCAAGCTCCAAGCTGACAAACCCCGAAGCACCGTAGGTGTGGCCTGTAAGGTGCTTTGTCGTGCACAGAGGGATCTGGTCAAATGTTCGCTCAACCGCAGCAAGCTCTGCCTCGTCGCCGCGAAGAGATCCGGGTGCGTGCAGCACAACGGCACCGACCTCGACACCCTCTGGAAGCGCACGGCAAGCCATGCGCATCGAAGCCTCGAACGCCTTACCATCTGCCGAGAGCCCCGTGGCGGACGGCAACTCTTCGAGCGCCCAGCCTATTCCAAGCAGCTCGAGATCTCCCGGGCATGAGGGTCCTTCCAGGAAGGTAAGCACGGCCGTGCCCACCCCCTCGCCCAGTACAACCGTATTGTCTGCGGCACTCCCATCGGCCAACGGGCGACACGGCCAGTCGCCACCATCTCTAGTGTAGATTCGCAAGGCTTGCATCTGAGAGACGGTGTACGGAGTGAGACACGCCTCCGCTCCACCTACGAGACACGCACACGAGAGCCCACCTCGAAGGAACCCAAGCGACACCAACAGCGCATGAAAGCCAGACGTACAGGTCATCGAGGTTCCCAGTGATACGATCGGATGTGCTCGCTGATCTCCTCCCAAACGAGCGACGAGATCCTGCGCAATCCACGAGGAGATGTTTCCGGCCGTCGTAGTCGGCGACGTATCAACTGGAACTTTCTGACTACCATCAGCAACGAATCCCATGATGGTGCGCTCGAGTGAAGCCGTCGGGCCTCGGGACGATCCGATCGTGACGCTACCGATATCACAGAGCGGTCCATCGAACGACGCCAAGGTACGACGCGCAGATGCTAGCGCGAGAAGCGTTACTCGATCGAGCTTGGCATATCGACTCACCGACCGAACTTCGTCGATTAATTTTTCACTGGACGAGGAGAGAGGAAACACCGGACTGTACGCCCCTGATTCGAGCGCAATCGTTTGCGCGCAGGGAGAGTCGAAGGATGCTCGCACTTCAGCCGGTGAGGAACCGAGGGGAGACAGGGTGCTCAATCCCCGCAGGACTATCCGACGCTGACGCACGACACCCCCCGCGATCCGAGCCGATGCGCAACGAACGACATCATATCGCTCAAGTGTGGCACGCGATTGAATGAGTGCAGGCAGACCCTCAATCGCTCGAAGCCTGCAGGAACGGTGGGCGAACGGATCGCACGCACGAAGAAGCCCAACTCGCGCAACCCTTCCTCGAGCGCCACCGCAGCTCTGTTCCCAGGCACGATCACCCCTTGAATCGGGCTCTCCGATTGCATGAAGGCGATCTGCGGATATCCCGCAGCGAGCTCCTTCCACGTCGCAACGAGCTGCCGCAGGGTAGAACGCTCAGAGCGTGCGGCTGCCATTAGCTCGTAAGCCGTACGGATACACTGCAACGAAAAAAGATCGGTGGCTGTAGAGTACACGAACGATCGGGCGAAATTGATGAGGAACTCCTTGAGCTCGCGAGACCCAACGATACACGCACCACGGTACCCTACCGCCTTTCCAAAGGTGTGCACACGTGCGAATACGGCATCCGTCAGCCCAGCTGCGTGCACCAATCCCTCTCCGTGCTCACCATAAATCCCAGTAGCATGCGCTTCATCGACGATCAGATATGCACCGGTTTCCTGGCACAGGGCACACAGCTCCTCCAAAGGCGCAAAATCGCCATCCATCGAATAGACGGACTCGACCGCGACGAAGCAATCACCCTTCGCGAGCATCATCTTACGCTTTAGGTCGTCGAGATCGTTGTGACGAAACGAGTACGAACGCGCGAAGCTCAGCCTCACGCCATCACGCATGGAAGCGTGCACACTTTCATCGTAGAGGATCGTGTCGTTACGACCACCGATACTGCCGAGCACACCCAGATTAGCTTCGAAGCCCGAGCCAAAGAGCAGCGCCGACTGGGCACCGTGAAAGTACGCCAAGAACTCCTCAAGCTCCTCGTGCGCGACGGTGGAGCCGCTCACCAAACGCGAGCCCGTTGATCCCAAACACGCCAACCCCTCTGGAGGGGTAGCACACACATCTCCGAGACGACGAGCGAGGCCTAAATAGTCGTTCGAGCAGAGATCGACCCCGTGATGCGCAGGGGCCAAGGCACGCAAAGAACCATCCTCTGCGCGTTGGCGCAGGGCGTTCGTCACGGATGGTGGGATTCTACGGGACATGAGGTGCTCGCTGATGTGCTACGACACTCCCGCCCATCGTAGCAGAGCGCCGTGCAGACGCAACGCCGATATGAGCTTCGTACAGACACCGACCAAAACAAACCGAATATGGCTTTTTTCGAACGTTTTCTCTATACTTGTGGGCGCTATGAATTTACACGACGAACTCCAATGGCGCGGCCTCCTTCAGGACACCTCTGACCCTGAGCTCTTCTCCAAGCTCCGCGCCGGAGACTACTTCTATATCGGTTTCGATCCTACCGCGCCCTCCCTACAGGTAGGTAATTTGGTCCCTCTCATCGTCTCTATCCACCTGACCCGTGCCGGATACAACCCAATACTCCTGTTCGGAGGTGCAACTGGGATGATCGGCGACCCCGGTGGAAGAAGCGCTGAGCGAAATCTGCTCCCCTTGGAACAGGTCGCCAAGAACGTCCAACTTCAGGAGGCTCAGGCGCAGAAGCTCTGGGAGAGCGCCGGCCTCTCCTGCATTCCAAAGTTCGTCAACAACCTCGACTGGACCAAAGATGTCGGCGTACTCGCCTTCCTTCGCGATATCGGTAAACACTTTACCGTGAACTACATGCTCGCCAAAGACTCGGTTAAGAGTCGTTTGGGCGGCGATGGGATCTCGTACACCGAATTCAGCTACATGCTTTTGCAAGCGTTTGACTTTCTCCATCTGTATCAGCACAACAACTGCCGTTTACAGATCGGCGGCTCCGACCAATGGGGAAATATCACGGCGGGACTGGAACTGATCCGAAGGAAGATACAGGGCGATGCATACGCGCTCTCGTTCCCTTTGATTACGAACTCCGAGGGAAAGAAGTTCGGGAAGAGCGCTGGAAACGCAGTATGGCTCGACGCCACCCTCACCAGCCCGTACAAGTTCCACCAGTTCTGGCTCAACGTGCCCGACTCCGACGTCATCAAGCTGCTCAAGATCTTTACACTCGAAACACGTGAGACTATCGAACAGGTAGAAGCCTCGCTGGCCGCCCACCCTGAACGTCGTGAGGCACAAAAGCTTCTCGCTGATGCGCTCTGCACACTAGTTCACGGCGCAGAGGCCACCGCTGATGCCAAGAACTGCGCGCAGGCGCTCTTCGGTGGCTCGCTTGATGGGATGTCCACAGCTCAAATGCTGGATATCTTCGGAGATGCCCCCTCGTCGGAGATCAGTCGCGACCAGGTTGCTGAGACAGACATCGTCACCCTTCTCGGTTCAACCCTCGCGAAATCAAAGGGCGAGGCGCGTCGCCTCATTCAGGGAGGCGGCATCTACGTCGACAACGAGCGGGTGAGCGACGAGACCCTCAAGGTAGCGAGCACCCGCATCCTCGAGCGCGGAATACTCGTCCTCCGAAGCGGTAAGAAGAATTACCATCTGGTGAAGCTCACGTAAGCACAAAGCGAACCCCCACGGACCGCGGAGCTTCCGCTCCGCTTGCCATCAGCACCACGATTCCAACGGCAAGCGGACTAGAAAGTCCGCGCTCCGGTTGCCCTTGGCATGCTACCAGGTAAAACCGTCACTCCCTCGCCATGATGGTGAGCACGAAGTAACTCAACGCAATCAGACAGAACAGGAACACGAAGAGCTTGAAGAAGAGCACAATCGCGATGCCCACGCCGAATCCGACCAGGGCAGCGACCTCCCCGTTTTCACGTACGAACCTCCGCACGGCCTCGAGTCGGCCTTTAAAGACCTCGTTCCACCCCTGCTGAGTACGCGATCCCGCAAAATCGACCAACGGTTGAAATATGTTCCGCATTACGCTTCGTATACACCGATCTCGGGTAGCGTTACCAGTCGATATACACTCTGTGCTTTCCAATTCGGCGACCCGTGTTTATACTCGAGGTCGCCGGTGGTTTTGCGGCATACCGTCACTCGGAAATACTAGGATGATTACCATGAGAATTAGATACCTCGCTCTGTACCTCTCTGCGCTAGGAATGACTTTCGCCTCTGCGCACGCGGCAGACATGGAGAAGGGCAAGACCCTCTACTCACAGCGCTGCGCCACTTGTCACGGAGAGAAGGGAGCCGGAGATGGTCCAATAGGAGCGTCTCTCCCACCAGAGCAGAAGCCACGCAACTTTCAAGAGGGGAGTTACAAGTACGCGACTGACGACGACAAGTTCAAGGAGCTCCTCAAGAAGGGCGGAGCAGCCGTTGGCTTGAGCATGCTGATGCCCGCGCAAGCCGATCTTAACGATGACGATATCGAGAGCTTGTTGCTCTACGTACACTCGCTCAAGGCCAAGTAAGCAGGGCTGTACGCGATTCGCGCATGCTTAGGGCCCTTGGTGTCTCACTTTTGAGCACCAAGGGCCTTTTTATATCCACGGTTCAACCAATTTGGGATTGCGGCCCGAGCGTAAAGCTCGGTACCCTTTAGTATCGCCGTTTTTCGTTCGAGGAACAGCGATACTGATTGAGGGCTGTGTAGCCTCTATACGAACCGATGCACAACGAACAGAACGGGCATTACGAAAACGTGATTCGGGCGAGTTCGATCGCCGAGGCATTCTGGACTCGGTGTTCGCAAGATCCCGATGCGCACCTGTACAAGTACGCCGTAGCACCGAGCGCTACGGGAACCAGGGTCTGGCGTAGCGAGACCTACGCGTCCGTTGCACCATCCATCGCGCGGATAGCAGCATATTTGAAATCGATCGGTGTTGGTGTTGGAACTCCCGTAGCGATCGTCTCGCATACCCGCCCCGAATGGGCTCTGGTCGACATCGCGATTCAATCTTTGGGAGCTGTTACGGTAAGTATCTATCAGAGCCTTCCGTGGCACGAGGTCGGCTACATACTCTACGATTCCAAAGCCGCCATCGTCGTCATTGAAAACGAGGAGCAGGCTCAAAAGATTCAACAACTGAGAACGACCCCCTGCCCGATTCCAGAACGGGAGTCGTTCCCGGCCTCTGACGAGTTGCTCCACATCACTCACGTAATCTCCTTCGAGAAGCTCGACACGGATGTGGGAGCGGTGCTTCTCGATCAGCTCGTCCAGGACGAGCAACTCTCCAGCTCCCCGCCCCCGCTTCCAGCCGTTACTCGCGAGTCTATATCCTCGATCGTCTACACCTCAGGAACCACAGGGCCTCCGAAAGGTGTCCCGCAGACCAACGGCAACCACCTAACCAACGTCCGACAAGCGGCAGAGAGCGGAGTATTCGTTCTCGACGGGAGCCTCTTTCTCTATTTACCGCTCGCTCACTCCTTTGCACGTCTGGCGTACTACATCGGGTTCCTGAGTAGCGCGACGCTGATCTTTCCAGCCGTCGTCGATCACAAGACCTCCAAAGTAGATCTCGCATCTGTGGCACGCGACATACGCGAGGGCGCTGCCTCGGTGATCCCCTCCGTTCCGCGACTCTTCGAAAAGATGGCCGCAGCGATTCAAGCGCGAGCTGCTGGACGGGGCCTCCAGCAGAAGATACTCGCTCTTTGCATACGTAATGCCCAGGCCGTCTATGCTGCACGACAGAACGGTCGAGCACCAGGAATCCTTCAACGCATCGTCTACGACGGGCTCGCGCCGGTACGCGAGAAGGTAAAAGCGCAGCTCTTTGGGACTGCATTCAGCCACGGAATCTCAGGTGGCGCGAAGCTCGATCCGACCGTCAACAGATTTTTCGACGCCCTCGGTATACTCGTGTGCGAAGGATACGGCCTGACCGAAACCTGCGTCGCTACCCACGTCAATGTACCCACACGGAGAAAAATAGGCACCGTTGGCACAGCCCTGAAGGATGTCGAGGTGCGCATCGCTCCAGAGGACGGCGAAATCCTCCTGCGTGGTCCCAACGTCACGCGCGGCTACCTCAATCGGCCACAAGCGACCGCTGAATCGTGGGATGCCGATGGATGGTTCCGTACCGGAGATATCGGAGCCCTCGATGCAGAGGGTTTTCTCTCCATAACCGATCGAAAGAAGGAGCTCATCGTTACCGCTGGCGGCAAGAAGATCGCTCCCCAGGGTATCGAAGCGCTTTTCAAACGCTACCCGTTCATCTCCCAAGCGTTCCTCTTTGGCGAAGGGAAGCCGTACTGCATCATGCTCTTTACAATCAACGATCTCGAAACTAGGTCGATGCTCAGCGAGCAGGGAGTATCGCTGACCCCCGACACTAAGCTCTCTCAGGTGGACGCCCTGCGGAAACTCGTGGCGCAAGCCGTTGATCGCGCCAATAGCGAGCTGTCGAGCTACGAGACCATCAAGCGCTATACGATTCTCGACGAAGACTTCACGATCGAGAACGGACTTCTAACTCCGACCCTCAAGATGAAGCGCAAAAGTATTCGTGCGCAGCACCTGGCTCTGATTGAATCGCTCTATCTGTAACGTAAGGGCTACCAGTACTTCTCAACACTCAGGTTACCCGGCGTCTTCTTGGAATGCTGCGTGTAGCCGATTCCACCGAGGAGCTTCTCGAGGTCCTCGATCATTGCTGGATTACCGCACAGGAACACGTGGTCGCGTGCCGAATCCAGCGAGAGGGTTCCATCCTCGAATAGACGCTGAACACGGCCCTTACGGCCCTCCCAGCTCTCGGGAGCTCGGCTCGAAATAGGCAGATATTGGAAGTTCGAATTTGCCGCGCTGATCGATGAAAGCTCATCGACGTAAGCGAAATCCTCTGGATATCGCACTCCATGAACGATCGTTATCTTGCGTCCCCCAAGCCAGGTTCCTTCAGTGCGCACCATCGACATGAACGGAGCGAGACCGGTGCCGGTCGATACCAACACCAAGTTGCGATCGTCGGGAACACCATCGAGCGTAAAGGTACCTGTCACCTTTGGTTGAGTGAATACCCTGTGTCCAGGCTTGACCATCGCCAAGCGCGAGGTCAGCGAGCCCGACGGCACTACTGCGATGTAGAACTCTAGAAATTCCCTCTGGTTGGGAGACGAGCTGATCGAATACGCACGCTTGATCAACTTGTCAGGCGCCGGAGCCTCGGGCTCCGCTTCCGCGCCCGCAAAGCGAGGAGCCGAGCCCGGCAGCCCCAAGGCAACGTATTGGCCTGGAATAAAGTTAGGAACCCCGGCATCGGGCTTCACTTGGAGGATCATCAGTTCAGGGGTCAGATCAATTCGACCCGCAACGGTTGAATTTAGCATGGGGGGAATATACCCTGAGTCGTCGAAAAAAAGAACGTGTGCCATGGATATCGTTCTCGTAGAACCACAAATACCTCAAAATACCGGCTCAATCGCCCGAACGTGCGCGGCTACCGATACCCCTCTACACTTAGTAGGGCGCTTGGGGTTCGATCTCTCTGAAAAGGCCGTTCGTCGTGCAGGGCTCGATTATTGGCCCCACGTAAAGCTGTCCCGCCATGGTTCGTGGGAAAACTATGTAGAATCCCGTGCGCCGCGAAAGATCTGGCTGTTTTCGAAGTTTGGCGAGCGGATCTACCACTCTGCTGATTTTGCCGCGGAGGATGCCCTGGTGTTCGGCAGCGAAACTAAGGGATTAGGAGAGGAGTTTCTCTCACGCTTTCCGCAGGAGCAGATCCTCCGGATACCGATCGTGACTGATTACGTCCGAAGCTTGAACCTGAGCAACGCCGTGTCAATTGCTCTGTACGAGGCTCGGAGGCAGATGGGTGTCGATGGTTGATTCGGATGTACGGACGGCGTGGACGCCGTCCCTCCTGTTTCGCTTTTCTAAACAACCAGATCCGCCAACCGCCGCCTATCCTCTGACTTCAGCGACTCGCGTTCCCATGCGGACCATTCAGCCCACGCCTCTTTGACGCGCTCCGGATCCAAGCCGTATTCCTCGACATCCCGCCGCATGCCACGTCTGAGCGCCTCGTCTGCATCTGTATCGAGCCAGATCGTGAGGTCGAAACTCGATAAGAGCGACGGATGCAGCGCCCCGCACCCTTCGAGCACAATAATATCGACACCGTTTACCATCACAGATTCCGGCGCGAAGCCATCGGGCTTTCCCGCGAGATATCCCCAATTGTAACGAGCAACTTCGAAGTCTCTTTGGCCATCCTTGAAGGGTACCAACACATCTCGTTTGAGACGGTCGTAGTCGTACCGCTCATGGCCGGCGATCTCAGCCTGAGGCAGGTGGAACCAGTCATACTCAAAGTGCGCCGCCCCAGGGAGCGATGACACGATTGAGCGGGCCAGCGAGGACTTACCGGCACCTCCCCTTCCGTCGATCGCCATGATGAACCGCGGCGTTCGCGCTCGTATAACGCGGATGCGCTCTTTGAGTGAATCGGTCAGACACACTGTGCTCATACTTACGGCTTCTTTCTAAACTCTCTCACTAACTATCGAGCTCCGAGGGCAGGCGTGAAATCGCGATATCCACGAGCTGACTTTATAAGAGGGCGTCCCAAAGATGCCACAGCTAGTTGCGTCCGTCTTTCAGCGGAGCCTGGCGGGATCCGGACGACTGCCTGAGCGGAATCAGAACTGATTCCAGAAACATCGGTCGATCTCGCCTTTTTTCTTCTTTAGCAACTGCGAATCCTGTAGCATGAAAGAGAAGCTGCGGGATGTACCTACCTCCCGCGGTACTCCCAAGCGGAGAATTTATGAACAGTGTGACCAAAACCGAGCTTTGTACCTGTCCGGCCATCAATGCGTATCACTACGCCATGCCGGTCGCCTCGGCCCGGTTCCAACGACCCGGAACCTCCCGCAGTGCCCGTGTGGCGGCACAAGGGCGCACCTCTCACACGTTCATAAGGGTAGAAGATAGGTAAACCGAAGCGTCATTCGCCGAGGTCGTAGCCTCTGTAGTTCCCGCACCACAATCTTTCTCGCATAAAAAGCTGCTCCCGCTCCCGCCGTTCTGTGTGGCAGTACGAGCATAATGGTTTCACAGCCCCTTTCAGCGCTCCTCTCTGCGCCCCTTTCCCGCAAACCCAGAGCCACCGCGACGTCGACGGGTGAAGCACCCGTTGGTTTTTTTGGTTTTCAAAGGCGTTTATGGGGATTGGGAGGATAACTATGAGACACGTTCGCTTGAAGATGAACCGTTGGCTCTTACTGTGTGCTCGCTCGAGCGGCTTCGCCGTTGCAGCAGGCGCTCCGACGATTACCGAGCTGTGGCAGTCGCGCGGGATGACCAAGGGGCAGTTTTACCTCTTGGAGATCTTCTTCGCAGTCGCACTGATGGCCCTGGAGATCATCACCGGTCGATTTGCAGACAAGCATGGCAAGGTGCTTACACTTGCCCTGGGATATGGTGCACAAGCGTCCGGTAGTCTGATCTACGCATTCGCAAGCTCTTTCAACGACTTCATAGTCGGTGAGGCGGTATTTGCGTTGGGTTTGGCGCTCACGTCTGGAACTGACGAAGCGTTCTTGTTTCAGTCGAACAAGGCGCTGGGTCGGGAAGATGAGCACCAGAAATGGTGGACGACCGCAATCGGGCTTGGATTCCTCATGATGGGCGGTTGCTCCATCCTGGGAGCGTGGCTCGCAACGAAGGATCTGACGTGGCCGTACCTCTTCGCATCAGCATACGGGTTCTGCGCCACGCTCACCTGTCTCCTGATGGTGGAACCTCCGGTCGATGAGGCACGCAGCACTTCACCTACGAGTGGAACGCTCGGCGAGGCAGTTGCTGCGGTGTGGTTTTCATCCAGCGCTCTGCGTTGGATGATACTCGCACCGGGGTTCCTGGTAAGTCTCAATCAGACGTATGTCTGGATGTATCCAGAGTACTTGAAGGATTGCGACATTACGACCGGAGAGCGTGGTTACGTGTTTGCGATCTTCAATCTCGTAGCTGCCGCTTCGGCGCTTTGCCTACGTAAAATTGAGGACGACACGATTAGCATGAGGCTCGTCTTCGCGATGATTCTCGGCTTGGCGGCATCCACCTGTGGGCTGTTGACCGTTGTCGGATCATTTGCGTGGGTGATCATCCTCCCGCAGCAGGTGGTACGCTCGATCTCGGGTGTGCTGTTTAGTCAGACGATTAATCAGGCTATCCCGGATACAGTGCGGGTAACTGCGCTGTCGATCAGGAACGCACTCAAGGTCACGGTCTACATCGCGGTTCTGACACCGTGGTGGCTGGGAGTCGACACCGTAGGGCGAAACGGCATGTTCCTCGTGAACCTGTCGTTGCTCGCTGTGGCTGCGTTGTTCTTCTGGATCACGTGCCCGCGGAGCGATACAGCGTAAGGTTATAGTGCTTCATTCGTATTTTGGCGGATAGCTGTGACAGGCTATCCCCTCTTTTTGCATCTGATCGTCTAGGGGCGGCATTGGATTGATTTGGCCTCTTCGTGGAATCGAGTGGGTAACACTCGGTATTATCCCGACGTGAACGTGCTCGTGCACGTAAACGTTGCGTAGCGCGCCAGGGGTTTACAGATCTCTGCCACTACATGGTTTACACTTTACTTCATAACACGGGCCCTGAGATTTT
>JBILEW010000096.1:0-14395 GCA_044351885.1 Bdellovibrionota bacterium | reverse complement strand
GCGGAGCGGAAGCTCCGCGGTCCATGGGGGTGTGGCGAACAACTGGACCGCGGACTTTCTAGTCCGCTTTGTGCTTGGGTTGCGACGCTAATAGCTAGCGGAGCGGAAGCTCCGCGGTCCGTAGGGGATGTGGCGAACAACTGGACCGCGGACTTTCTAGTCCGCTTTGTGCTTGAGTTGCGATGCTGAGAGTTGGCGGAGCGGAAGCTCCGCGGTCCGGTTGGCTGCCGTATTTAGCTCTACCCAGAATCCTTAAGAACGTCGATCACTATCAGCACGGCGCCGCTGTGAACGACCTGGTCGGCCGCTACTTCGATCGAGGTGACCTTGCCGGAGAAGGGAGCGCGAATCGGGTGCTCCATCTTCATCGAGTCGAGCACCATGAGGGTCGTTCCCTCGTTGACGGCATCGCCCGCAGTAACGTGCACCGCTGCAACCCGACCTGGGATGTGTGCCGTTATCTCAGAGCCTGCCCCGCCTGCGTGGGAGGCGCTACCGCTGCGGAGAGTGCCGCGAGGCTCCAATGTCCAGGTCCCGTGAGGTAGATGAACCCAGATGGTGTCCCGTTGTGGTGTTACGGTGACCTCGCTGAACGGTGCTCCGTCGATCGATACGAGCGCTGTAACGGAGGAATCGGCGCTGTGCCGGACGTTCTCGAGACGAACTGAGAGCGTTTCGCTTCCCTGTTGTGTCGTCAGGTGTACGGCGACCCCCGCTCTCGAACGGACCGAGCGTGAAGAGATCTCAGTTCCCGGAGATCGTGTGCTCCACGGATAAGCAAGAGGTTGCATGAGCGTCGCCTCGTGCCACGGGCTCGAAGTGCTCCATGCGGAGTGTGGGCTACACAACCTGAGGCTTGCAGCCACCGCGTGCGCGATGACAATAGACCGCTGAGCGTCTTGTGCTGACGGAAAGAGCTCTTTGGTACCCTGAATCGAGTGGGATACCGTCTGAAACTCAGGTGTTGCCAGGAGGTGCATCAGGAGCGCTCGGTTGGTCTTGACCCCCGAGACTCGTGTGTGCGCGAGCGCGTGAAGGAGTCCGGCTAGGGCTTCGTCGCGAGTCGCTCCGTGAACGATGATCTTTCCGACCAATGAATCGTAGTGATGGGAGACCTCGGAGCAGAGGGTGATACCCATGTCGGCTCGTAGCGATGTCCCTGGAAGCGGATTCTCCGGTAGGGCGAGCTCGGACACTGTTCCGGTCGAGAGGATAAAGGTGTCAGTAAACTCTTCGGCGCACAGACGCGCCTCGATGGCGTGACCGTGAGCTACCGGTGTTCCATACACGCCGCACTCGGCCAAGCTCTCTCCGCGCGCAAGTCGGATCTGAAGAGCGACGAGGTCGAGTCCCGTGACCGCCTCGGTGACGGGGTGCTCAACTTGGAGTCGAGTGTTGACCTCGAGGAAGTAGAACGCCCCGTCTGGAGCATAGAGGAACTCTACCGTTCCGAGGCTCGAGTATCCTGCAGCGAGAGCGAGGCGGCGAGCGGCGTCACAGATCGCGCTCTCTAGTCCATCCGGGAGGTTCGGCGCAGGAGCCTCCTCGATAATCTTCTGGTTGTTGCGCTGCAGCGAGCAGTCGCGGGTTCCGAGTGCGACTACATTGCCGGCGGTGTCTCCTGCGATCTGCACCTCGATGTGCCGCGCGGGTGCTATGTATTTCTCAACGAAGATCTCCTCACTAGCAAACGCTTTGAGCGCCTCGCGGCGAGCGCTCTCGAGCTCTGCGGCTACGTCGGAATCCTCTCGAATGATGCGCATCCCACGTCCGCCACCACCGGCGGCAGCTTTGAGGATCAGTGGAAAGCCAGCTTGTGCGGCGAAGGTGCGAATCTGCTCGACAGCGTTATTTGTCTCGTTGGTCCGAAGTAAAAGTGTCGGTGAGACGACCACCGAGGATATTCGCGCGAGCTCCTTCGCAGCGATTTTACTGCCGAGCTTGCGGATCGTGTCTGCAGTGGGGCCGATGAAATGGATCCCGGCAGCAGCGAGCGCATCGGGGAGAGCTGGATTCTCGGAGAGGAAGCCGTAGCCCGGGTGTACCGCGTCTGCGCCTGAATCCTTAGCCGCGTTTACGATGCTCTCGACAGAGAGGTAGGCTTGCGGTGAGCCGAGTGCAACTGAATGGGTAGCCTCGCGCACGTGCGGGGCGTATCGATCGGGATCGGTGTAGACGGCGACCGATTCGAGCCCCAGTGTGGTACAGCTGCGGATGATGCGTCGCGCGATCTCGCCTCGATTGGCGATTAATATCCTCGTGATGGGTCGAGTTATGGGCATGAGCTGCTCTCCATTACATCCTAAAGGTGCCGAAGGCTCGCGGTGCGGGACCCGTTTCGGTCGGTGTGATCGAGAGGGCGAGAGCTAAGGTAGCGCGGGTCTCCTCGGGCTCGATGATGCCGTCGTCCCATAAACGCGCGGTGGCGTACAGGGCGGTCGTTTGATCCAGGTATCTCCCCCGGATCTCCTCGTAGTAGCGTTGCTGCTCGGCATCGCTCAGGGGCTCACCCTTGTTGCGTGCGCTGTCGCGACGCACCTGTGTGAGAACGCTTGCGGCCTGATCGGGTCCCATGACACCGATACGCGACTGTGGCCACGACCAGATCATGCGCGGCTGGTAGGCGCGTCCGCACATGGCGTAGTTGCCAGCGCCGTACGAATTGCCGACCACCACGGTGAACTTCGGCACGCGCGCGCAGGCAACGGCAGTGACCATCTTTGCGCCGTCCTTGGCGATACCACCGTGTTCGTACTTCTTACCTACCATGAATCCCACGATGTTCTGGAAGAACACGAGGGGAATACGGCGTTGATCGCAGAGCTGTATGAAGTGCGCAGCCTTTTCGGCGCTCTCGGAGAAGAGGATGCCGTCGTTGGCGAGCACTCCCACGAGGTAGCCGTCGATGTGAGCGAATCCGCAGATGAGCGAGGTTCCGTAGTTGGCCTTGAATTCGTCGAGCTCACTGCCGTCGAGGATACGTGCGAGTATGTCGCGGATAGGAAAGTAATTCTTCGGATCTGCTGGTATCAGTCCAGCGATCTCGCTCGGGTCATATAGTGGTGGACGAGCCCGGTCGCGCGGCAGTCGTGTCGGTGTTACGAGTGGCAGCGACGCGATGCTGCGTCGGGCGTGACGTAAGGCGTCGATGTCGTCGGTAGCTAGGGCGTCGGTCACCCCGCTGATGCGCGAGTGCACGTCGCCACCGCCGAGCTCCTCTGCAGTGACCTCCTCGCCCGTAGCTGCTTTGACTAGTGGGGGGCCACCCAAGAAGATCATGCCTTGATTCTGAACGATGATCGCTTCGTCGCTCATGGCGGGTACATACGCCCCACCTGCGGTGCACGAGCCTAGGACGACCGCCACCTGTGGAATCCCAAGGGCGCTCATCTGAGCTTGGTTGTAGAATAGGCGTCCGAAGTGATCACGGTCTGGGAACACCTGATCCTGGAGCGGCAGGAATGCTCCGCCGGAATCGACGAGGTACACGCACGGTAGGTAGTTCTCGAGAGCTATCTCCTGCGCACGCAGGTGCTTCTTCACGGTGAGTGGAAAGTAGGTGCCACCTTTGACCGTGGCGTCGTTGGCTATCACCATGCATGGACGCCCTTCGATCAGACCGATGCCGGTGACGATACCTGCACCTGGACGCACGGCGTCGTAGACTCCGCTGCCCGCCAGCTGCGCGACCTCCAGGAATGCAGAGCCGGGGTCGATCAGGTGCGCGATGCGATCGCGCACCAAGAGCTTGCCGCGCTCGAGGTGTTTCGTGACTGCGGGGTCGTTGGCAGGCGGTAGTGAGCTCTGACGAGTCTCACGGAGCGAGGCTCGATGGATCTCGAACGCCTGGGCGTTGCTGAGGAAGAGAGGGTCGGAGACGTTCGGTCGTGATTGAAGGATCATATTGATCAGAGGTTAGGGGGCGAGGAGGCGGGGCGTCAATCGGAGAAAGGGTGTAATTGTAATGGGTACTTGGGGGGTAACGCCCTGAAAGCGGAACAGTGGTTGGGCCAATATGATTTTGCTTGGCCGCATGGGCGGGGTACAATAGGGGTTCAATTTTCAACTTCTCGTAGAGGTCTCAATCGTGTCAGGAAAAGAGTTTCGCGACGCTGGAGGGTCGCTCACAGTCGTGCGTCCAACTATGCCACACCTCAAGCACGGGGTGTGCTACGTCATGTTTGCGTTCGAAGTGGGTATGTCGATCAACCTTGATATGACGGCGAGCCGCCTCAAACAGGACGTCGAGCGCACGAGGTTTCGTCGTAATAGGCGTTCGCCGAAGTATTTCGATTATGATCCTCCCCCGCTGAGGCTCTCGCAGCACGGACAGCAGATCAATGTGGGTAAGTTCTTTACCAAGCCGCAGGCTGAACTGACTCTCTTTGACTTCGGCGCTGTGTCGGTGATGTATGCGATCGATATCTCCGGTCCGATCGGTCATCTGATTGAGTTGGGCGAGGTGTTGTACGACAACGCGTTCCTGCTGCACGATGCGCGCGAGCGGGTCGACCAACTGGTGCTCGAGATCGGAGATGCCGTTTCGCGTCCACGGGTGAGCGACTCGGTCGAGGATTTCCTTGTTTACCACTTCGAGGCGTTCGAGGGGGACGAGGCGAGTGCACCGCTAATCGAATCGCATCAACGAGAGTTCGCGCGGCTCCTGCGTGCAGAGGGCGAGGACCTGAGTGACGAGGAGGTGAAGGAAGCGGTCGGTACGCGCACCTCGTACGGTCGAAGCGATTGCGCGGTAATGGATTGGAACGGGGCGCTCTTCTTCGGGAAGAACGTGGAAGACGTTGTGGCAGTACTCGAGTTCTGTAACGTGGAGTTCCTCGAGATGCGCTTCCTCGACGAACAGCTCGATGACTACCTGGAGAAGGCCTATCAGGTTCTGACGACTGGCAAGAAGACCGATGGTGATCTGAACAGGGTAGCACGCCTGCAGGTGGATTCGGCTCTGCTGTACGAGGCGGTAGAGAACGCGCTCAAACTTCTCGGAGATCAGTATCTGGCGCGCGTCTACTCGCTGGCATCGGCGAAGTTTCACCTTCCCGAATGGAACGCTAGTATCTTGCGAAAGCTCGACACCCTCGACAGTATCTACCAGAAGCTCTCCGACCGAGCAGCGCAGCGGCGCTCGGAGGTGCTCGAGTGGATCATCATCTTCTTGATCCTCTTTGAGGTGGGGCTGGAGGTGTGGGACCGCTGGTTCAAGGTATGAGCGACTACGTCATAGCTCACAAGATAGAGACCTTCTGTCGTATCGGCTGGCCGGAAGAGGAGCGCTTGTTTCCGCAGCGGCTGTTGGTCTCTCTGCGGATGGGGGTCGACACACGACCGGCGGCGCACAGCATCAGGTTGGAAGACTCGGTGTGTTACCTCCAGGTGTGTGACACGGTGAGGGAGCTTGGCGCGTCCAGGACGTGGGTTTTGGTGGAGGAGTTGGCCGAGGCTCTGGCGCAGCGGCTCTTCGAAGGCTTTCCCCTGATCGCAACCATCAACATGGTGATCGAGAAGTTCGTTATCCCAGGGGTCGAGTGGACTGGGATCGAGATCAATCGGCAACGGGAGTAGCGGGCGGCGCGGTTCCGCATTTGGAGGGCGACCGTGTCGGTCGCCGTTCCATGGTGTGCACCGGCAGGTTGCGGGTTTGGACATGTGCGGACGGCGGGGACGCCGTCCCTCCTGAATGTGATCGTTTCTCATAGGAGGGACGGCGTCCTCGCCGTCCGTTATGGCAACAACGACGGAATGCGTCATCGATGTGGAGATTTCGGACGGCGCCGGTCGCCGTTCATTCGAACCATCGACAGACGTCTGTTGTGGAACGATGTGTTAAGATCTTGCTCTGACGCTCTCGTAGTGGTTTTATTGACGGGTGCGGTTCTCAGTTCTCTCTTCCGGTAGTAAAGCAAACTGTACCTTCGTCGAAGCGGCGGGGAAGCGTTTCCTCGTGGACTGTGGCCTCTCCGGCAAGCAGGCTGAGCTTAGGCTCGCTGAGATAGGGGTAGATCCCGCTTCGCTGCATGCCATCCTCGTTACCCATGAGCACGCCGACCATATCCACGGCGTGGCAACCTTGAGTCGCCGTTACGCGCTGCCTGTCTACGCGAACGCCGGTACGATGGAGCGTATCGCTAAACCACGCGGCAGAGAGATCTTTACTACTGGCAACGATTTCTCTCTCGGGGCGGTAGAGTGTACCCCCTTCAGTATCGCCCACGATGCCGTCGATCCGGTCGGATTCTCGATCCGCGCGGAAGGTTTCAAGCTTGTTATCCTCACCGACCTGGGGCGTGTGACGACCCTCGTGCGCGAGCACGTCAGGGGCGCACATGCGATCCTGCTCGAGTCGAACCACGATCAAGAGATGTTGCAGTCGTGCAGCTACGCCTGGGAGCTCAAGCAGCGCATCGCCTCCACCCACGGGCACCTGTGCAACGAGGCCGCTGGTCAGTTGATCGAGGACATCATGCACCCGGAGCTCTTCCACATCGTTCTGGGGCACTTGAGCGAGAACTCAAACACCCCCACCTTGGCCCTCGACTGCGCGAATCGCTACGTTGCCAAGTGTGGCGAGCGGGCTCGCGGGCTTAAAACTCTGCTTCCTGGGTCGATTTACCAGAGTTTGCCGTGCCTTGAGCTTGATGGCGAGCACCCCAACGGGGTAACCTTGGTGCCGAACCTGGCCGCCGTGGCCGGGTAATCACGCGAAGGATACTTGAGCACCGATGATACCCCGTTACACCAATCCTGAGATGGCGGAGGTGTGGTCCGATGAGGCCCGCTACCGTATTTGGCTCGATATCGAACGTTACGCCCTCGAGGGGCTCGTTAAGGTCGGCAAGGCACCTGCTGAGGCGCTCGCAGCCTACAACGAAAAGGCCAACTTCTCCGTCGATCGGGTCTTGGAGATCGAGCGCGAGGTCAAGCACGACGTAATCGCTTTCCTGACCAACGTCGCCGAGTATGTCGGACCATTGTCGCGTTTCGTGCATCGTGGAATGACCTCCAGCGATGTGGTCGACACCTGTCTTGCGGTGCAGATGCGGCGTGCGGGGCTGAAGCTGCGTGAGGTGCTCACCAAGGTCATGGCGACCCTCAAGGAGCGTGCAATCGAGTTTCAGAACACCCCGTGTATCGGTCGTTCGCACGGGATCCACGCTGAGCCCACCACATTTGGGGTGAAGTTAGCCGGATGGTACGCGGAGTGTAGTCGACAGCTCACACGGCTGGATGCTGCCATTGCGACGGTTTCGGTTGGCAAGCTCTCGGGGGCGGTCGGCACCTATGCTGGTATCGACCCGAGCGTCGAAGCGCTGGTAATGGAGAAGTTGGAGCTTAGGCCCGAGACCGTTGCTACGCAGGTAGTAGCAAGGGACAGACATGCAGAGTACATGGCGTGTCTGGCTGGGATAGCGTCGTCGATCGAGCGCTTCTCCGTGGAGATTCGGCACCTGCAGAGAACAGAAGTGCGCGAGGTGATGGAGGGCTTCACGCCCGGTCAGAAGGGGTCCTCGGCGATGCCTCACAAGCGCAATCCAATATTGAGCGAGAATCTGTGCGGATTGGCGCGCTTGGTTCGTTCGTACGCAGTGGCGAGTTTCGAAAATGTGGCGCTGTGGCACGAGCGCGATATCAGCCACAGCTCGGTCGAGCGTGTTGCGGTGCCCGATGCCTGTATAGCTCTGCACTTCATGTTGGTTCGATTCGAAGGATTAGTGCGTAACCTGGTCGTGTCCCCAGAGCGCATGTTGGAGAATTTGGAGATGACGCGCGGCACGGTCTTCTCCGGTCATCTGCTCCTGGCCCTGGTTGACAAGGGGATCTCGCGTGAAGAGGCGTATGCTATCGTGCAGAAGCACGCGCTAGCCGCCTTTGATGGTGGTGCTACCTTGCGAGAACGGGTGCAGCAGGACGCAAGGCTATCTGCAGTTATGACTTCGGATGAGATAGACGGCGTGTTCGATCTCTCGCGGCATCTGCGAGAGGTTCCGCGAATCGTGTCGCGGGCGCTGGCTTCGTAAGTTTTTGGTGGGAGACAGAGGATATGCGATTTCAGGTACTGGTTCGACTCAAAAGCGGTGTGCTCGATGTTCAGGGCAAGGCTATAGAAACTGGGCTCAAGGACAAGCACTTCGAAGGGTTCAAGAACGTGCGCGTTGGGCGTGTCGTAGAGCTTGAAGTAGAGGGGGTACCCGCCGAGCAGGCCCGTGCGCAGGTCAATGAGGTGTGCCGACTTCTTTTGGCTAATCCGGTGATCGAGGAGTACGAGATCAAGGAGGTCGCGTGAAGGTAGCGGTTGTCGTATTCCCAGGCACTAATTGCGATCAGGACGTTTTGCGCGTGTACGGCGACCTGCTTGGAGCAGAGGCGTATCCTGTGTGGCACAGGGACACTGACCTCGGTGGTGCGGATCTCGTCGTTCTTCCAGGCGGTTTCTCGTACGGGGATTATCTCCGAACCGGTGCGCTTGCTAAGCTCTCCCCGGTGATGGGTTCGGTGAAAACGTTCGCTGATCGCGGTGGGCGTGTGCTCGGGATCTGTAACGGCTTTCAGGTGTTGTGTGAGGCTGGGCTGCTCCCAGGAGCGTTGCTCGAGAACGTCGGAAGGCGTTTCCTCTCGCGCTTCGTACACATCGCAGTCGATTCGACCCGATCGTTTTTCACCCAGGGGCTTGCACCTCGGCAGGTCATTACGTGTCCGATCGCACACTTTCAAGGGAACTATTTCGCCGACCCTGAGACCTTGAAAGCGCTCGAGGATAACGGTCAGATAGTATTCAGGTACAGCACAGCAAACGGCGAGGTTCGTCCAGACGACCTCGAGGTCAATGTGAACGGTTCCTGCTTGGCTATCGCAGGTGTAAGCAACCGAGAAGGCAATGTAGTCGGTTTGATGCCGCACCCTGAGAGAGCCGTCGAGAGGCTGATCGGATACGTGGGCGGGGAGAGCGGATTGGAGCCCTTTCGGGCTGCGGTGTCGGGATAGTTCTCTGCTTTAGCCAAGGTTGATCGGTAGCCTAAGCTTTTTGGTTAGGCTATCGCAGCAAGGCCCATCCTGCGGTCTCCGCGTTTTCCGCGCCTCCGCGTTACTTAACCAAAATATTGGGACTCGGAGGAACTTGAGTGCTTACCGAACGAGGCATGGTGGGCCTCCTGTGGAGGACACAAAAGGGGTAGATCAGGCCGGCGTCAAGGCCCCATCGCTAGGAAGCGAGGCAACACTGACCTGTAGTCTTACTGTTGATGAACTTATCACGTGAACGTGCTCGTGCTCGTAAACGTGCACGTGCCCGAACATCTTGATATTTTTGTTGCGGGTACGTGTACGTTCAGGTGCACGAGCACGTTCACGTAGAAGAGTGGTAGGTTTCACAGCGCTTTCCCAGCCTTCTTGTGCAAGGCCCTGCTTGCTACCCATTCCAAACTCAGATGGGCCGCTTTTTGGTTACTTTCTGCGGAGCAGACGGATCGTCAGGAAGGCGCTGAGTACCAGCGCCATAATTCCGATTGCCAGCAAGCCTATCCAGGTGCCCGGACTGAGCGGGGCTTTATCGCGACCACCCGGCGCTCGGGGCTCAGAGGTCTGGAATGTACGGGAGATCTCCTCTAGGCGAGGTTTTGATGCAGGGAAGTCTTCGGCGGTGTCTAGTAGGGTCAAAGTGAACGTTCTCGAGGGGCCCTCGATGATCACGATGATGGCCATCATAGGGGTTTGCAGAGTGGTATAGCTCACCACTGCCGTGAAAGTGGCACGGTTGTCCGAACTCGCGGAGCGGCTCTCCAGTATCTTCGCGTCGGTAAGCCCAACCCTATGATAGCTTTGCACAATTGCCTCGGCGCGTGCGGCTTCGGAGCCCATGATCGAGTGCGATGTTTGTGCTTCCCAGACCACCGTAGCGGTGGGAAAACCCCCAGATTTTCGCCGAAAAGAGCACAGTACTGAGGGGTGCTGCATTGCAAGCTCTTCCCAGCTTTCGTCGAGCTCTAGGCGAAGCTCTTTTGTTGCGCCGCACTCGATTGGAATGGCCTCGGCGTCCACTTGATGGGTCGTGGTGACCAGTGCGCAGGCGGTGATGACGCCACATAAAAGTGAGCGCATGAGTCCCGAGAGTGTGGGTCTTTCGACGGAGCTGGATTTGCAGGCCTGGGTTTTTCGCATGATTTCCGCAGTACCACGTAAAATTTGATATTGATCTAATCTCTCAGTTGTCACTATCATCCGCGATGTCAGCTCTTTTGGGCGAGATCTTTTGTCGTTCTTTCAGCGAAAAAACGGCGGAAATGTCTTCGAAAGAGAAAAGACCGAAAGATGTAGTTCGTGCGGTGTGAAGGTAAGCGCTAGTCGGAATGCTCCCACTACGACGGTTTGTATTCACACATTCAACGCGCGCTTCTCGGGCAAGAGGGTTGTAAGAACTCTGACGAGATAGGGCGAATGGCGTTGAAGCACGGTTTGTATAGGTATTGTACGTACCATTCTAATTAGGAGAACTAACGTATGGCAAAGAAGCCAGCGAAGTCCAAGAAGCCCGTGAAGAAGATGGCTGCGAAGAAGGCTGCAAAGCCTGCTAAGAAGGCAGCTCCAGCAAAGAGCGCCAAGGCGGCGCCAGCGCCTGCTCCGAAGGCTCGCGTTGTCGTAAAGCCTCGTAACACTTCGACCCTTAGCTTCACACAGTCGGAGTTCGTAGAGAACATCCGCGCGTTCTGTGGTCTCCACAAGCGCTCTGAGGCTCGTCAGTTGGTAGAGGACATCGCTCTCTTCGTAACTGAGTCCCTCCGTAAGGGTTACAAGATCCCGCTCATGGGCCTCGGCAAGTTGTATGTGCGCGAGACCAAGGCTCGTCAGGGCCGTAACCCTGCGACCGGTGAGATCATCAACATCCCTAAGAGGAAGCGAGTGAAGTTCACTCCTGCTAAGGCTCTCAAGGAGAGGGTATTGTAATCCACTAACGGATTGTAATGCTCATAAAGGGCGAGGAGGCTTTCGTCTCTTCGCCCTTTTTTGTTGTGAGAGCGGTGAGGTGCGACAAGTCGAGAATTGAGGTAGTCTGGCTGGTATGAGTGAAGATGCAACCACGAACGAGCCGACGCGCGAGGCGATAATAGAGGCACTGAAGACAGTTGAGGATCCCGAGCTGTTCCTTGATATCTGGTTCCTCGGATTGATCTATAATATCGGGATCGATGGTGGAGATGTCGTGCTCGATATGACCTTTACCTCACCGATGTGTCCAGCAGGACCGCAGCTCAAACACGAGGTCGAGACGAAGGTGCGTGCGGTGCCAGGAGTGCAGAGCGTGGTCGTAAATATTACGTTTCAGCCGCCGTGGGAGCCTTCGGAAGAGGTCAAAGGCATGCTCGGTATGATGTAGGAGAGGAGGGAGCACGTGCAGATCTCACAGGATCAGGCTGAGTTGAAGGACCTCGTCCGTCGCTTCCTTTCGGAGAAGGTTACCTCCGAGTATGTGCGAGGGCGAATCCGTACGGGAGTGCGTCACGATGCGGAGTTCGTCAAAGGGCTCGCAGAGCTGGGGCTGGACGAGGGCTTTGCGGGAGAATCGCCGCTCTTTTCATTCGTCGAGTTGGCCCTCGTTGCCGAGGAGGCAGGGCGAGTATTGTTGCCTGAACCGCTCATCGAGCGGCTCTTCGGAGCGCACCTCGTTTCCAAGCGGTTATCTGCAGAGGATCGGGAGCGCTATACCAAGGCCGTGGTCAACGGCGACTCAGTTGCGTATGCGCCTCCGTCGTGTTGCGAGCTCTCGAGTTCGGATTCCGGGGCTGTTTCGGGCGAAGTGGTATGGGGCTTCGGTATCGAGGGTGCATCGAGGCTCATAGCGTTCTCGCATTCCAAAGGGGCGCGAGTCGCTGTGGTGGTGGACCTGCTACATCCCGGCGTTCAGCGCACGCAGCGCTCGTCGTTGGATCTCACCACAGCGCTCTCAAGTGTTTCACTCGTAGACGTTCCGGTCACGACATTGAGCGCTGAAGGTACCACGATCGTGGAGGATTGCCTTGAGATCCTCAAAGCGTGTGAGGTTTTCGGGGTGTGTGAGCGCGTCATCGAGATGTCGGTCGATTACGTGAAGACGCGTGAGCAGTTCGGTGTGCCGATCGGTAGTTTCCAAGCGATTCAGCACAAGCTTGCCGATATCTATGCGCAGTCAGAGTCTTTGGGAGCGCTGTGCCGTTTCGCAGCATGGGCGGTCGAGCACTCGCCCGATCAGCGTGCACTAACTGCGCGTGCAGCGTCGCTGCAGGCTGCTACGGTGGGGCCTCAGATCTGTGAAGTGGCCGTGCAGTGTCACGGTGGTATCGGCTTTACCTGGGAGTACGACCTGCACCTCTATTTGAGGCGCGCAAAGGCTCTGGAGTCTGTGTTCGGTCTTACGGAGGGGCGGGCAGATGAGCTTCTGGAGCGGGGGCGGACGTAGTCGGGGCCGCGGTGAGCGAGCGGCGGTTGACTGACCGATGCTCGGTTGGGCGTGCATATTCGCGGACGGCGTGGACGCCGTCCCTCCTGTGTCGTGCGCGCAGGTGACAATACCCAAGGTGTAGAGGTTTATTTTTCGCTGAAGGCGATTTTAGGAGGGACGGCGTCCCCGCCGTCCGTTGCACGAGATCGAATATCAGCCCAACCTGCACGGTTTCGCTACGGGTAGGTTATGCCCTCCTTCCCGAGGGAAGATAGGGAGACCCTACCACTCTTCCACGTGAACGTGCTCGTGCACCTGAACGTAAACGTGCCTGAAATAAAAAACGTAAAGATGTTCCGGTACGTGCACGTTTACGAGCACGAGTACGTTCACGTGTGAAGCTTAAAAAAAGAGACCACAGGTAAGCTTCGCCTCGCTTGCCTAGACGAACCCGTATTCCGTCTCCAGCAGCTCACACCAGATATGAATGATCGTGATATGAAGCTCTTGAATGCGCTCGGTCTCGGATGACGGTATGACGATAGAGCAGTCTGCAATTTTCGCCAGCTCCCCCCCGTCCTTTCCGCTCAAAGCCACCACCTTGGAACCCTTGGCTTTCGCGGCTCGAGTGGCGTGCAAGATGTTCTTGGAGTTTCCAGAAGTGGAGATTGCTACCAGGAGATCTTTGTCCGAGCAGAACGTTTCGGCATAGCGCCCGAAAGCCTCGTCGAAGGAGAAGTCGTTGGACCAGCAGGTCAGGGTGCCGGGGTCGAGGAAATGGAGCGCTTTGATACCAGCACGCGTGCGCTTGTAGCGCGCCACCAGCTCCTCGCACAGGTGCATAGCGTCACACGCGGATCCCCCGTTGCCACAAGCGTAGATGGTGCCACCTGCTTTGGCGCAGTTCGCCAGCATCGATGCCGCTCTGGAGATCGCCGCTACGAGTTCAGCATCACTGCGAACCCTCTGCTTGAGGTTTACTGATTGGTCGAGAAGGGTGGTGATCTTTGATTCCATAGGCCTCTGTAGTGAACGTAGCCTACAAGCGGCGATGCGTAAATTGGCTAAGGTCGAATCCGCCTACCAAAAGAGGGAGTGGCGCTCGATTGGCTGTTTAACTACACTCTAAGGCCTGTAATAACTGTTCCACGAGCAGTACTCAACCCGCTCTATGAAGCCCCCGGGCTCAGGAGCGCTACCTGTACAAAGGTTTCCCAATGAACGAATACAAGGTCTGGCTCGCCAAATTGGTCACAATCGCTCTGCTTATCGTGTTCTTCGTGCCCTTGGTGGGCGGGGTTATGGCCGTGCTCGGAAAGGGGGTTGGGGGGCCGTCTGTAGCGGTTGTCGAGTTGCATGGGGTAATTGAGGATGCTACCGAGGTGCTCGGTGCCCTCTACAAGCAGGCCGCAGACAAGGAGGTTCCAGCCATAGTGTTGCGTGTAGACTCTCCAGGCGGAGCCGTCGCTCCATCAGAGGAGCTTTACAACGCAGTCAAGCGCCTTAAGACGCAAAAGCCGATCGTGGTTTCCATGGGGTCTCTGGCAGCGTCAGGGGGCTTGTACGCTTCGCTTGCCGCCTCACGCATCTTCTGTCAGCCGGGAACTCAGACCGGCTCAATCGGAGTTGTGATGCAGGTTCCCAACTTCACCAACATCGCCGACAAGGTCGGTTTCAATATGATTACCGTAAAGAGCGGCGCGCTCAAGGATGTCGGAAATCCTTTTCGACCGATGAGTGATTCAGACCGAGCTTTCCTCGAAGGAACAGCCAGCAAGGTACACTCGATCTTCATCAAGGCCGTGGTCGAAGGGCGTAATCTGCCAGAAGCCAAGGTGCGTCAGTTCGCGGACGGCCGTGTCCTCATCGGGCACGAAGCCAAGCAGCTCGGGTTGGTCGACGAGTTCGGCGATATCTACGATGCCGCTCGCGAGGCCCTCAAATTGGCGAAGGTCGACTTGGCTGCAGATGAGC
>JBILEW010000095.1:0-14491 GCA_044351885.1 Bdellovibrionota bacterium | reverse complement strand
CCTTTGGAGTTGAGAGACACTACATCGCGCGGGTTTATGGCAAAGGCAGCGTCGAACTGCTCGAGCGCATCAGAGAAGCGACCCATCTGTAAGAGGGCCTGTCCTTTGGAGTTGAGAGGCACTTCATCGCGTGGGTTTATGGCAAAGGCAGCGTCGAACTGCTCGAGCGCATCAGAGAAGCGACCCATCTGTAAGAGGGCCTGTCCTTTGCAGTTGAGAGACACTGCATTGCGAGAGTTCAGCGATAGCGTTTCGTCGAACTGCTCGAGTGCCTCTGTGGGTCTACCCATCAGCAGGAACACCTGTCCTTTGGAGTTAACCGCCACCTCGTCCTGTGGGTTTATGGAAAGGACAGTGTCGAACTGCGGCAGCGCATCAGTACACCGACCCGTCTGCCGGAATGCCTGTCCTTTGAGGTTGAGAGACACTTCATCGCCAGGATTTATGTCAAGAGCAGCATCAAACTGCGCGAGCGCATCAGCATGCCGGCCCATCTGCAGGAGGGCGCGTCCTTTGCAGTTAAGCGCCACTTCATTGCGAGAGTTTAGCGAGAGCGTTTTGTCAAACTGTTCTAGTGCATCGATGGGTCGACCCATTAGCAGGAATACCTCTCCTTTGGAGTTCAGCGCCACTTCATCGCCTGGATTTATT
Organism: Bdellovibrionota bacterium; assembly: GCA_044351885.1. Classification (GTDB taxonomy): domain Bacteria; phylum Bdellovibrionota_C; class UBA2361; order UBA2361; family OMII01; genus OMII01. The sequence continues at coordinate 13,840 of JBILEW010000095.1, read as the reverse complement.
GCTAGGGTTGCGTCGAACTGCCTTAGCGCCTCAGCAAACCTCTTTGTCTTAGTTAGCGTAGCTCCGTGACTACAGAGGATTCGTGGTTCACGGGGATAGCGGCGCACGAGCTCCTCACCACGCTCTATGGCCGCTCTCATGTCGGAGTGCCGGAGCGCTTTTAGCTCCTTGGCGAATTCCTTCGATTTGTCTTCACTGAGGGGGGTCGAATGCGCAGTCATAGCATCATTCTATAGTAGGCTAATGGTCAAATCGAGTGCTCAACATTTGGTCTTCAAACCTAAGCGAAATTTTCCTTGATTGCCATAGAGAGCGAGGGTAGCGTCTCGACGCTTCGACTACTTTTCTGGAGGGACCCGATGCTAACAGATCAGATGCGTACAGTTCAGGTCGTTAACCAGCCAGCGTCCACTATCAGTTTTTCCGGCGCTCCTGGAACTGCGATGACTAGAGAGTTTCCTGCCTATGTGAAGGCATCTCTCCAAGGAACCTATGTGCAAAAAAAAGCAGCGGATCCGGAGACGGCCGTCGGGTTGTGCATAGAAGCCGCGGCTGCCGACGCTTCGCTAGGTCTGGAGCTGCCCAGTGGTTTTCGCGAATTGGCGCTCGAAGAGCTTGGAAGACTCGCGATACAGGGGGAAGTGCCCAACGTTCGGGTAGAGCAAGTGTAGGGGGCAGAAACGAGCGTTCTGCGAGCTGTGACACCCACGATCGCAGCGATCGTTTGTGACATCCATCTGAGCTATTCTCGAAAAATAGCCAGCTTTCGATACAGCCGAGCAATCCGTCCATAAGGATTATCCTCATGGAGTTGCTGGTACGCCAATAGCTCCGTCCGATGGCTGCTATTCTTTCCTCGCTGCGTCGATCGCCTTGCGCACCGGAGCAAAAAGCTCGTCAACACCCTTAGAGACATCACTAAGGAGATCGGAAACTTGCTTGGTAGGTGGTGTGACGGAGCCTTCCAGTCGGCCTGTTCGACTATTGAACGACCCTTCGATCAACACCGAGGAGGGGCCCCCATGAGGGTCGATCCTCTTTAGCTTGAGTCCATAGACCCGAGCTCCTGTATCATCATAGTCAGTCGTTATCTCGTATCTCAGAGAATCAGCCACGACGCCCCTACCACCCGCGCTGGTCGGATTGAGACCCCCTAATGAGATTATATTTTTGATCGTGTCGTGTATCTGTCGTTGTTCGGGGCTAAGAGGAGAAAAATTATCCCTTACGTCTCGCAAAGCGGCAGCTGGTGTTATCTCTGCCGCCCCGAGGTTCTTGAGTTTGTCGAGGAATCCCAGCGCGACTTCGACCATAGCACTCGCAGCATGCAAGCACTTTGAGGAAAGTTCACTCAGAGCGCCGCTCGTCTCCTGTTTCTGTGCCCCTCGACCCTGTTCAAAACTGGCCATACTCATGCCCTCTCTTGCAACCATAAGTTTTCGATTTTCAGGATCTCTCGACTGAGCTCTTCTTTCTGCTCAGGAGTAAGTAGAGGGCCTGTCAGTAGCTCCTCGAGGTCTGCGATCACTTTCATCAGCTCGCTGTGGTCCATCTGGCGTCCCTGCGATGGTAGAACTATACGCTCTCTTGTTGGTATGAAGCGCTGCGCCGATGGTGTGCGCTAAGTTGATTGAGCTCCTGAGGGGCGCGAAGTCAGGAGATACCCAACACAGCACATCCAAGGCTAATCGCGCTATAACTACTACTGTAGCGTCAGATAGGGTATCCGTTTATGTCATGGACTGCCCCCGCCAAGTTTCCGATAATTCGTAGCGGTCATGCATGGGCCCTGATTATCAGTGCGGCACTGCCGGTAATCCTTTTCGTTGTCCCCATCGGGTGTGGCTATGTATTGGATGCCATTTTCCCAAATTATTTGTGTGCTCGAGACCTGGCTGATCAGCGCTATCTCTTTGCCTGTGACGCTCGAGGAATACATTGCCATATCCCGCCAGGTCACAATCAGAGTCTCTTGTTGCAGAGTGCGAGCCATCGATACGTGCTTTATCTGCTTTCAGCGGCTTTTTACATCGTCGTGCTGATCGCCCTCGGAATATATCAAATGTACCGTAAGTCAATCACCGGCATGCGGAGGGCTTGCGGATGGGCGCTGCTGTGTCTACTCGTATTTCTGCTGTCATTGAGATTCTGGTCCGCTCCGTTGGACGCTTATGAAAGTTCATTCGTTGAATACTTAGAGACTGATTATGAACCGGCCCTTCGGGCTGAGTGTAGCAAAACAAAGTAGTGTGCATGGGGCACGGTGTCGATAGCTTGTTACCGGGGGTAGCTGCTCATGTGTCGATACCCTCGACGTACGGCGAAAAGTCGATGTCCGAGCTCTTTTGTTCTAGGTTCTCTTCTGAAACCTCTCCCCGCGCACATCTGACAATATGATCGAATAGCTCCTGCCTTATGATTCTAGAGAGCAGAATCGCTACGTTGAGCACCGGAGATAGGTGCAATGACTGAAATTTGCTAGTCCAGCCTTCGTACTGAGCCTCGAATCTGTGCAAAAGAGAATCCGATACAAGGCACTGGAGCTCGTGCGCGCGCTCTAATAACTTCCGAGATATTGCTACAGAGGCTGGGACATCAGCGCTGAATTGAACAGGCTTCAGCGGCATCGCTGTGTCGTTGGCGACGTGAAAGAAGGAATATGTAGCCCTTTCCGAAATCGGGTTTTCACTTACGAGCAATTGGAAGCTTTCCGGCCCGGGAAAGCGCATGTCATCAGGCGACAACTGCGAGGCAGTCACGCAGTTTATTGCGGCTGCGCGACCGACTTCGTACCTCAAGTGCTTAAACTCGGGAAACTCGCCCATGTCGTAGGCGTGAGTAATGACGTCGAGTAGGCTCTCTATCGCGGGAGAGTTGTCAATTCGTCGCCGCAACTTCCCTTCGTCAACGAAGGGATGAGTATGAGCTAGTACACTTCGGATCTCTGGAACCAAGGCCTTGATAAGGTCGAGGTCAGTTTGCAAATGAATGGCATAATCATCCGCAACTGACCCTTCCGTAACTGAAAAAGATGTGCTCTTGGAGGTGATATCAAGATGGGCCATCGAATAGAACGCCCCATCGTGCGGGAGCCCTAAGAGCACAATCATCTGCTCTAAGGGTTCAATACTTGCAGCATTGAACAGACGCTCTGTAGTGGGTGGGAGCACGATCGTATCGACAGAGCAATCGAGTAGTAAACAGTCGCGCCATGGTAAGGGTCTGTGATTCGAGGGCAGGGAATGTTGCCAGTCAGCGGGTTGACCTAACAGGATAGACCTATTCCCTTTGGAATCTACTCTTTCGTACATAACGTGCTCCAATCGCTCTACAAAGGTATCAAATGGCACACGCTAAGGAAGCGATGGAATCCATGGAGAGCGACGTATCGTTAAGGGGCTGCATACACACTGGATTCGATAGATATTTGCAGAAACAGGGGTAGTTCGATGTACTACCTTTCTGAGGACCACCCCCGTTTCTGCCATTTGGACCAGCCCCGCACTTTCCCTCGGAGCCCGCGTGGCCACCCGTCGTTTTCCGAGAGACGGCGCGGCGGAGAATAAAATTATATCCGACAGGTTGCCGAGCAGTCGCATGCATCCCTGGTACAACGTTCAATCACATGCAGCATAAGGGGAAAGAGAACTATCTGCGGAGACTCAGCAGTTACGTACTTCTAGTACGGAGCTAATTCAGAACCCCCTTTATCAACTGACCCTCTTGGGACGGTGGCTGGTCAGTAACTTCAGACGAGTAGCCCCGCACCAATAACGAATCAGCCTAGCGTAGTATCTTAACCACGTGTGGCCGGCAACCAGCGCCGTATCGTGGGCTCTCCATGTTTTGCGACGAGGTAGGCTAACACGATCATGGCGACCATCGGCGGAAGTGGGGTCAGCATTCCTGGGATACTCGGCGCATAGCTATGGAGCTTTATCGTAAGCGCTACCGACGCGTTCTGATGGATCAGGTAGAGTGGGTAGCTGATGAAACCGCCGAACACGAAGATCGGGGATGCGAAGACCGCCCCAACTCGTTCGCTGAACAGGGCTGCTACGAAAATGAGGTAGAGCGCCACAGAAACAATGAAGGCGTCTATTGTCCACTCTGAGTTGGCGAGGATGGCGAGAGGGAGCACGCACACCGATAAAGCGAGGTCTCTTCTATCTCCCCGCGAGAAAGCGTTGAACACCAAGGCGCCGATCACAAACCAGCCGAAGTGCCTGAGCGCTAAAAACCTGTCCAAGACCAGAATGAAAAACTGGCTCACTGGTGATTGAGAAGTGCCGGCCGCTACGTTGACTACGAAGTTCGTCAAGAACAAGACCAGGAGTATCGAGAGTGCTCTCTTCTTGGCGACGAAGTAGAGAAGTCCAAACAGCAGATAAAACTTCACCTCGATGAATATGGACCAAAAGGCACCTTCGACTGCCCGAGTGTCGATTCCTACTAGGGACTTCAGAAGGAACGGGTCGATGAAGCAAAGCCCGGGGAGTGTGTTGACGAGAGACAGCTCTCCCACCGGTCGCTCAGGAAGCCATCCTGAGGTGGCATAAATCAAAATGGTGGCTAGAAGCATCGCCGGGAAGAGCCGTAACCACCGTCGATAGATGAACTCACTGAAGCTGCTGCACTTCTGAAGGGTGAGGAAGATGACGAAGCCGGAGATCAGGAAGAAAAGATTTACTCCCAAGGTACCCTGCTCGAACACAACGAAGTGCCGCAAAGCACTGGCCCACGGAAGACGGTCGGCCCAGCGCGAGTACGCGTGATACAGCACCACGAGTAAGATCGAGATCCCTCGCAGTCCGTCGAGCGAAGCGATACGTCGGACAGTCGCCCCGGGGAGCGTTGCCTCGCCGGATGCGCGGGACTGTAGGGGTGGTAGATTGAGAGCGAGATGCATGGCTAGTAGATATTTATTCACGGTTCATGCCGACGCGCTAGCCTCCTATCTCGAGGAGTGCTTTGAAAGTCCGGGATGAAAGGTAACAGAGATGGCCTGTGACAACGCCTCATCTGCGAAGGAGAAAACGAAGCAAGGAAATTGTCGGCGATATTTCCCGTTCCGTCCCAACCTCGTTGATGAACTCTTACTCCTTATCAGGCACAAAGATGAAGATCAGATCCTGATCCATTCCTCGTGGGTCAGTCGATCTCTCGCGTACAAGGAGGTTCGATAGCGCTATGATGGTGTGCTCCTGCCCTGGTCGAAGGGTACGAGTCCACCCCGGCACGATCTCCTCCGCTCTGAGCTGATTGCTCTGCTCGCATCGGTATACGAGGACTCCTCGTCCCTCTTCGCCGAAAAGGCTCTCGACTTTCCCATCGTGCTTCTCGAACGCCAAGAAGCGTCCCTGATCGACAACCAAAAACTTCTCCACCTCGGGATGCTCGTATGAGACGATATGCACTCCGCCCCAACTCGTGGGGATGACCATGTCACCGCCGGCAGCGATAGCCTGTCGGTGGAGGTCGAACGCCGGGGTCTGGATATCTTGGCGGAAGTTGTCGGCAAGCGCGGTGCAATACGACAGGTAGCTCTCGCGATCGGGGAAGGAGGGCGTCGGAAGTTCGTGTAGGTTCATATGCCGTGAAGTACCGCACCTCGAGCCACAGGGGAAGTATAGATTAAAGTGAACAGATATCGATTAAGGAAGCGGTGTTGCTTCGCCCCCTTCGACGACGCTCTGACCTGGTACAGCGGTGCGACATAGGTGACAGATAGCGACAACACATGGGTGACACAAAAGTGGCAGAATTGCGGACGAGAATGAGGAAACCGGTGCAGGTGCAGGATGATGAGAAGGATGATGATGAGGAGGAGGGGCTAGTATGCTAGTTAAGGACACAACAAGAGCGTCCACGGCACTGTGGCCTGCCACGCCATCCCTGATTGACAGATGCGGTCTCATAACGACCATCCAGCTGCGACTTGGGCATGTTACTTAGCTTATTAAGATCGTGTAGTGTCATCGAATGGAATGGCACCAGGATCCAGAACAGGAATCTCGCGAACGAGATAAAGAGCGAGCCGAAGATCTCGGCCTGAGTGGCTTCGATTTCATAGCAAGGGAAGACGAGCGCGCGGTGTGCCGAGCCCTGGCAGAGCTCCTCTCTCATCGGTTGCATCAAAGATTCGTATCCCCCGAGGATGTCAGCGCGCTTCATCCAGAGATTGCCCCCGAGATGGCATGGGGTACTGCTACCTCCTTGTCGATTGAGCTCGTTCAGCGGGCAGTGCAAAGGCTCTTCGATAGTGCAATCAAGGATCTTCGCTCCGACATTCGACAGATCTTGAGTGGGACCAGTATGGGAACTCATGAAGGCTTGTCCATGCTGTGTCTTGGGTTGCAAGAAGACCCTCAAGGTTTACTTGCTGCAGCCAGATACAGAGCTGACCCTTTCCTCGAGAACTTTTCGAAGAGTGAGGCGGAGGCTCTCGGGCTACCTCATGATCTCGTTTCTTTGCCTTACCGAGCGCCGTTGAGCTCTGCCTTGTTGCGTGACGAGGAGTCTCTTGAAACGATCAGAGCGCTCGGCAGAGTCATGAGGAGTGCATTGGCTAACAAGATAGTTGCTCCGCAAGCAGTGCAAGAGCTACATCCTGACATCCCGCTTGAGATGGCCGGAGGTTGTGCATATGAGATTTCACTCGCTTTGGTCATAGCACGATTGAGAACGATCCCTGATTGCTCTCCGATGGATCACTCGTCGCTCACTCAGATTCTCGGTGGAACGCTATCCGGCCGGAGAGGGGCTCTTGAGGCCCTTTGTAGAGCGCTCGATCTGTCGAGTACGCAGGTGCTCCAACAGGCGCGCGCTGAAGGGACGATAGAAAAGAAAGTTCAATCGAGCTGAGTTTAGTTCGACTGACGCGTCTCCACTTCGATGGGAGCATCCCTTAGGCTCCCGCGGACGGCTTTTTCGATTTGTGCCAGGGAAAGGGTCCCGTACAAGGCCGGATCTCGCTTCTCGACACGATACAAGTTTGGGCCGAACAACAGGAGAAACATTTTCATATGCATGACGTCGTAGCCTACACCCGGATCGGTTCAAGATGAGTCAGCCGAGGATTCAGTACGAGATGAAATGGAGAGGTGAAGCAAGGGGCTTCCTATGAACTTCCGTGAATGTGCAGCAGCAGGATCGCGAGCGTTTCGCCGATGACTATGCGCTGTGAAAAATTATCAGAGTGACCTGATTATGCACGCCTTTCGATAACCGCAATCAGCTCGCTATGGTACGTCTGAGGGAACATATCCAATACCTTCACGTCGAGCACTTCGTAGCCTCGCTCGTGAAGTATCTGGGCATCACGCGCAAATGTTGGTGGATAGCAGCTTACGTACAGTAGTCGTGGCGAGAGCTCTGCTGAGAGTCTTTGGCACACTTCGAGAGCTCCGCCGCGTGGAGGATCGAGTACTACCGTCGAATCCGGGGTGTTCTTCTCGACCCACTTTTCACAGCTCTTAGTATGAAAGGTCAGACGATCCGCTACTCCAGCAGCGGCAGCTCGGGTCTGTCCGAACGCCACGAGGTGCGGATCTACCTCTACTGCAGTAACCGTGCGACCGGCCTTGGCCAACGGAATAGAGATGTTTCCCGCTCCTGCATAGAGGTCCGTTACCCGCTCTGTATGTACCAGAGATAGGAGGTAGTCTAACATGAGCGCATTGGCCAGCTCGTTGTTCTGTGAGAAGTGTCCCACCGGCGGTGCATCGCTTGCGCGGGTTTCTGGTCGATAAATCGTCTTGTGGCGGTAGTTTACCTGGATGTTCGGAATGCGGCGTTGAAGTTCTTGAAAGGCGGGCTTTGGCAGTAGGGTCGTCAAGGCCTCGCCGTTCTTCGGATGTACCTCAAAAGCGACGAAGAGTGTGCCTTCGTGGTCCTCGACAGTAACCGTTTCTACTTCGGGTGCACACTCTTTGACGAGTTCGAGGTGTTCTGCAAGGAAGCTGTTGATGGTCGGTGTCGAGATCGGACAGTGGTCTATCTCGACGATCTGGCGACCGTTCTTGCGGTAAAGTCCGAACTCGCGCTTTTTGTTGATGTGGAACGACATGCGCCGTCGATAGTCCAAGCCGGGTAGGTCTCCCCCGAGTACTGACACTCCGTCGCGGGCAACGATACCGCCGTGTATCTTCAAGAGGTCTTCGACCATCGACGCCTTGTATCGACGCTGAGCCCCCAGCTCTATGTGTTGAAGATCGCACCCTCCACACTGTCCAAACACGGGACAAGGTGCCGTTTGTCGCTCGGGTGCTGCGCGTTGAATTGAGACAAGCTCGGCGTTTACGAAGCTCTTCTTGTCTTGGACGATGGTAGCAGTGACGCATTCGCCGGGAATCGTGTAAGGAACAAACGCCTTCTTGCCGGCAGCGTTCTCGGGCGCGACGATGGTACCTACGCAGCTCCCCCCTGACGCCAGGGCTGTGATGTCAACGGTAACTTCCCGGGATTGCATGCTAGTATCTGCCATAGGGTTGCTGATGCTAGCACTGCTAGTTCGTCAGAGCAAAGATCGCCTAGCCCCTTGCGGGTCTCCTTTGTTACTCTTTTTGCTATGGCTGACTCGACGCTCGCTCCGCATACGATCCTAGTGCACGGACTAGCGCGCTCCTGGTACGACATGTACCTGCTCGCGCGGCGACTCAGGCGGTTGTTGCCCGGCACGACCGTTCACCTCTTTGACTATCAATCCCGAAAGTGTTCACTCTCCGAACTCGCTGTTCGTTTGAGCGATTTCGTCGCAGATGTGTCTCGTGGACAGCCGGTTTCCTTTGTTGGGCACTCCATGGGTGGGATAGTTGTGAGAGCCCTCGATCTACGCGGCTCGACAGCTGCACCTCTGCACCGGCTTGTGACGTTGGGTTCCCCGCATGGTGGAGCGGCGATAGCGCGTATGCTCAATCGATACCGAGCGTGTCGGGCTGTGTTCGGTCCTGCGCTCGAAGAGCTGTCTGTTCTGAATATGGATCTCGAGCCCAAGCAGCTCGAGATCGGAAATGTAGTTGGGGGAACAGGGTCTCGATGGGGGTTTTTCCCCCTGTTCGGCGAGGATAATGACGGAGTGGTGCTCGTGAGAGAGGCGAGGCAGGTGCGTGCCAAGGAGATTCACACTGTGTGCGCGCTGCACGCGTATATGCCCTTCAGTTCGCGCATTGCAGGGCTGTGCGCTTCCTTTCTCGATACGGGATCCTTTCGGGCTGAGGGCGCTGAGTGCTCGAACCCTCGGCGATATTAAGGAGCCTCTGAATAAGTCTCTGTGTTTTGCTGGGGATTAGTGGTGGTTTGATGGCTGACGCTAACGAATTACGTAGACGTCGGACGACAAAGCTTGCTGAGGAGGAGAACATAGTGCTGACCTGCATGCCTGTTACCCCCTCCAAATAGCCAGTGGCCTCCCGGGGCGATCTGATAGATACTCACGCTGTCTTCGTTTCTTTTTATGCAAGGTACAAGAGCTATGAAATTCTCAACCTGCCTCAACGTAGTAGTGGCACTCGTGTGCGCATTTGGCTTACTAATCCCCGATGCATGGTCCATTCCATACTGCCGTTCATGTCCGTTCGATTGTGACGATCTCGGTCTCGAGGAAGGGGAGAAAGATTGTAGCGATAGGGGCAAGAGTGGAAACGCCTGCTGCGTGGATCTCTCCCAGAAGGGATTGGATTTGGCCGAAGCCCAAGATGATGTCAACGACGACGACGATGACGATGATGAGGAGTGCCCCGATGGCTTCGAAGAGAGCGAGGACAGGTGTACTGAAGAGGAGCGGGAAGATGGCTGCAAAGACATCCGATTGGATAACGGTAAAGGGTGTGTGAGTCGCTGAAGAGGCGAGGTACAACACTCACTGAAACGTCCTCGTGGACGTACACGCCTCTGTCTCCGAAGCCTCTTTCCTGGTACCTCGGTCACGGCTAGTTGCACGTTCACGAGAGTTTCAACGGCAGTGGGGGCTCCGCCTCTCTGCTCTCGCTGTTCTCTTTGTGGAAAATCGCAGGACCTGGCAGAGCGTTTCTGCCAGGTCGCTCGCTAATTCAGCTTCCTTCCTTTCCATTCATAGCTGATGCGCTTACTCTGTCCCCCGACCTCATAGGTCGCCTCGGTCTTGCCGAACAAGGTATTCCCATCAGCTGAAAGTTTGACGGTATTGTTGGTGAGGGCTCGACCAAAGTCCGAGCGGAATGTGGCGCTGTGCTCTCCGTTGCTGAAGGAGCGGTCCCCCTTCACGAAGAAGAAGGTGGCAACACCTTCGAGCTCCGTCAACTGAAAACGCGCAAACGGTAGCTTCACGACTGAGTAGCCCTCGATCACCGCATCTTTTCCGCCGAGAATCAGCGTTCCAGGAGTGCTCGCGTTGGAAACTCCACCCGAGTCGAAAGTTACCTCCCACAATCCGGCAAAAGGATTCCCTTCGGTGAGCTTCTGTTCCTTGCGAGGCTGTGGCTCGGAGGAATCTACCTCAGAGTTCGCTGGAGGTGTCATGGACTGAAAGTCCCCGTTCATCAGGTGATACCCAATCACGCCGAACTTCGAAGGTGATTGCTCGCCGTACCAGTCCACCGAGGCACCTGAAATCACCTTGCCGTCGACGAGCCTGTCGTAGCCAACGGGAAGATGTACATCTCGACCTTCTTGTGGGAATCGAGCGTTGTAGTACAGCGCCGTGACACCAACTTCGTTGACGGAGACAACCTCTCCCTCGTCGGAAACTGCATCGCGATCTCGATCGAACCAGAGCGCGAGGGGATCGAGTTCTGCCTTGTCCACCTTGCCGTTTCCATCGGCGTCCAAGGTAGCGAGCGCCTCGAACCCGTGTGCCCACTCCGTACGTGATGCGCTATTGATGTCCGCGAACGTCTCAGAGCTTGCTCGCGCGAGCTGTTTTCCACCGAAGGTCCAATTGCCGAAGAGTTGGCGCGCCTCGGTTATGACACCACGGTGCTCGGGATCGTAGACGAGAAGTGGCGACTTCTCTGAGGCTCTCCATCCGACATAGGCATCAGGCTGAGACGGGTTGAGTGGGAATTGAACGACGCTCAACTGGTCGTCAATTCGTGCATCAGACTCCCACAGGAGAGAGATCGGACTCGATTTGAGGAACGAGACATCGAAACTGCCGCACACCTGTTCACTGGGGACGCTTCCACTCGTGAAGCAGCTGCCGGTTGTCGGATCTGGTTCCTTGCGTGCCATGAGGTATCCGTCCAGGCAATAACGTCCCCAGACATCTCCAGTTATATGGTGCCAATAGCTATCTGCCCTGGTTACCGGATCAATCCAATTCGGATCGGTCGGAATAACTGTGACACGATTACAGCGTCCGCCGCTGGGAAGAGGTCCTACGGCTGAGGTTCGGCCCCGCAAGTACAGGTTCGCAAAGCAGACGGCGTACTTATCATCCACGTAGGCTTTCACTTTGTAATTTCCGACGCAGGCCTTGATTGCATCTATCATGCTAGTTGCACAGCTGGATTGCGCGGTTGGAGTGGAAACCGGATTCGCTACTGCTCCTGCAGTACTGAATCCCAACATCTTGAGGTTCGCCTGTACGAACAAACATGGCGGAGGGGTAGGGGTCGGTGTTGGAGAGGGTGTCGGCGTTGGAGTGGGAGTAGGATCGACATTCCCGCCGCCTCCGCCGCCGCCTCCGCCGCCGCCATGGTTGTTCAGGCCTTCTGGGCTGCCTGCCTGCGCTTGGGTGTGACCCAAAGAAGCGCTGAGGCAGATAGACACGCACAAAGCGGAACCCCACGCTAACGACCTGATAATGCGTACCATTGTAACCTCCTACAAACCTGTTCGGACAATGAGAATCCAAAGCCCAATGTCATATCGGCCGAGCGGGGAGTAAACTTTAGAGATATTTCTGAAAAAAGCGATTAGTGCCGTGGCATGGGGCACTTTCAAGGGAGGCCCTCGTACTTTTACTGCTCGGGGAATCGATCCTGCATTGCTAGATTCATCTTCCAAAAGAGAGTGCTGCGTTCGTCGTATGAAGCGACCCGCGAAAGCTCGCTCGTCCCATAGCCGAACTCCTGGTTTCCGTCGGCGAGCTTGCTCATTACATGATCTGCGAACTCGTCCACATTGACTCCAAAGGTGTGCTTTCCGGGGCCACCAAGGTCAGTATCCACGGCCGGCGGAGCTACTTCGTAGATCTCTATCGAGGTGTCCTTCAGTTGAAAGCGAAGGCTTTGCGTAAAGGAGTGAAGACCCGCCTTGGTCGCGGAGTAGGTTGGGGCAAAGGCAAGCGGAACAAAGGCGAGTCCGGATGTCACATTCACGATAGCTGAACGTTCTTTACATGCGAGATGTGGAATGAAAAGCATGCAGAGGTGCATCGGTGCCTCAAGGTTTATAGAGATCTCTTGCTCATGGCGCTGCCACACCTGCTCTTTGAACAGCCGGGGCGGGTGGATCTGAATCCCAGCGTTGTTCACGAGCATGTTGATGTCGGGATAGGAGTCTGTGAGTTCTCTGAACATCCTGAGTCGCTCTGCATGATCCTCGACGTTCACCTGATAGGTCTCGAGCTGTGGGCACCGCTCCTGCGCTTCACGTAAAATTCCAGCGCGTCGCCCGCAGATGATTACGCGGCTCCCGGCCTGGACGAACCGCTCGGCTAAAGCGAACCCGATTCCGGTGCCGCCTCCAGTTATGACCACGATGTTGTCACGTAGCTTCATGCTTATCTCATTACAGTGCCATGCGGGTTGATAAACCTCGGGTATTCCTGTCATAACGGTAAAAGGTAGCCGCAACAAGGATGGATATCATATGCTGATACATATCCCTCTACCTAGGTTTGAAATGAGTCAAAGCCCGCCCCTACATTCCTCGTCTTCATTGCGTGCCATCGACGGTGCAGAGCTACCGCCGGACTACGCCGATATCGGCTTTTTCAGTGTTGACCGGCGCGTTTTTCCTGCAGAGTACAGAGATCTCACCGAGAACGAGCTGGGGAGCTCCTCCTTGAGTCGTGAGTGGTATGCCCGTAACCCGAGTATTTATACGGTTCTCCTCTGTGGGAATGAGGTGGTCGGGTACTGTAACCTCATGCCGCTCGAGGAGGCTGCATACCAACAGATACTGGATGGTACACTCGCCGATGGACAGATCTCCCCCGACATGGTCCGGGCATTCGATAGACCAGGGCAATACAAGGTCTTTTGTTGTGGTGTCGGTATAGTTGAAGAGTACCGGCGGAAGGGCGCAGGTCTTCGAGCTTTGCTGCGGGGGGTGTGGGACAGATGGTCCGCGCTTGCGGAGCGCGGATGTTACCTCTCAGAACTAGCCGCGGTGGCTTGGACTGAGAGTGGTCGCGAATTGTGCGAAGGTCTCCGGCTTCATCACATATGTAAGCATGCTTTGTATGGGGACGTGTATCGCACCCGAATCATCGATGGAGGCCGTCTTCCTGCAGGGCCAATGCTCAGGCGTTTGCACGAGCTTTATCGGGCCAAGGGGATTCTAGGGAAGTGAGGTAAAAACTACCTGTGGTCTCACTTTGGAACTTACCACGTGCTCGTGCTCGTAAACGTGCACCTTCCCGAAAATCTTGATGTTCTTGTTCGGGTACGTTTACGTTCAGGTGCACGAGCACGTTCACGTGGTAGAGTTGCAGGTCTTGCCTTTCTTCCCTAGACATAACCCAGCGAGCAGTAAAAGCTCGTTAAGGAACACGTTCACCCGAACAACGGCCCCTAAGGAAGCGAGGCAAAACCTGCCCGTAGCGAGAAAGAGGAGATTGGGTTGATATTCAATTTTCATGGTGGGGAAAAACCGCAGATGTATCCACTGCGATACATTGAGGATTTTTCCCCAC